>CALGPD010000102.1 GCA_937960625.1 uncultured Spirochaetia bacterium
GATAGATATAGTAGACCGATTTAGTAGATTTTTTCAGATTGAGGGGGTCTTCCCAGAAAAATTCAAGATAACCGTTTATTCCGGTTTTGGCTTCTTTAACGAGTTTATCAAGCTGCTTTTTACTTATTCTAAAGCTTGGTTTAACAACAAGGTTATATTTAGGGAAATTTGAAATATTAACAGCGAAAACACTGCCTGATTTTCCTATTTTTTCTTTTTGATAGATTTGGGAAATTTCATTTTTAATATTTGCCGAAGGCAACCTGCCGTTTTTTTGAAGATTGATTAAAATATCCAGTATACTTTTATTTTTTAAAGCAACGCTTTTTAAATGATTTTCAATGGCAAAATTAACCAATGATTTAAACGTTATATAAACACTATTGGTTAATTTATCCAGTTCATCATTTATCATTTCATCGATGTTGTGTTTTGTTATAAAGTAGTTTTTCAAAAACAAACCAATTATGATCGTTAAAACTAAAGGAAGAAAGACAAACATCATTTGTTTCATTAAAGAATTTTTATTTTTTTTTGCAAATTTCATGTTATCCCCTATTTTATAATGTAGATGTTAATCATAAAACAGTATAATTTATTTGTTTTTTCTTGGATATATGTAGTTCTTTTGCTTGAATTTTTCCGGATAAACACAATATTTTTTGCCGTCAGGAAAAAACTGAAACCAAACAAAATTCGCATACATAACATTATTTATTTCTCCAACGAATAAATCGTGATTATCCTTATGCCATTTATATCGGATATTTCCAAGATACTCAAAATCAGGATGTTCAATGACTTTTAATATGTCATCTATTCTAAATGAATCTGATTTTTCAACAGCTGTTTTATATATCTTTAATGCATCATATGCAGGGTAGCTTTGCCAATGCTGGTTTATATTGGGAAATCTTTTTTTATATTTTCTAGCAAACTTTATTGATTGCCCTGTTCCGGTCATGTCTACAGGCCCGCTTTGAGCTTGAAGTGTTGAAATATTTGTTGCAAATTTATTTCCATAGTCGTATCTGCTGTATTGAAGTTTTTGAATTTGTCCAATAATTGGCATTTGTTTATATAATCCGGAACTGTGAACTTGTTTAATAAAAACATCGGTTTCTCCTGTCAAAAACACGCCAACGATTAAATCGGCGTTCTTTTTTGCTTTATTAAAATACGGTGTAAAATCCTTTATTTTACTTGAAACATAATCAAGAGATACTATTTCGAAACCTGCTGCTTCCATATATTTTTTTGCATCATTGCATAGATATTTTGTATATGAATGGTTCACTCCGATAATTGCGGCTTTTTTATATCCTTTTGGTAGGAGAATATTTGTAGCAAATTCAGCAATTGTCCTTCCTTGTAAAGTTGCATCCATAGTTCCAACTCTAAGGTAATATTTATAATTATTATAATCCTTTTTTACTTTTCCAACAATTTTGGGTGATGCCCCGCCTGTACCAAACCAGAGAACTTTTTTTTGTGAAACAATATCAAGCAAGGGTAGAACAACTTTTGAAGAAAAACCGCCGATTACAAAAGTGCAGCCTTTTTCTTCAATAGCTTTGCGTAATTGAATAGAAGCATAAGTTACATCAGAAAAACGGTCATCAATAAAGTGAAGCTTAACTTTATATTTTATCCCGCTTACTTCAATACCACCCTTTTTATTTATCTCCTGGGCTGCTAATTGTACTCCTGTTTTTATTCCAACACCTTCAGCCATTTTCATGGGGCCGATTACTGCAATATTAATTATATTGTCGTTGTTACCACAGTTTGAAAAGAACAAAATAAATAGAAATAGAAAACTCAACCAAAAAGCAACCTTTTTCATAACATCCTCCGCAATTAAAATTAATTCATTATATCCCTTGCCCTATAGGTTAATGTCAAGTAAAAAAATATTTATTATTTATTTACTTTTATCAATGCTTTTATAACAATATTGTTAATATCTCTTGCGTGTTCTATTCCATATATAAAATTGAATATGGGATACCCGGAAATTTTTACGTTGTTTTTTTCAATCCAGTTTAAAACATTGGATTTAATTCTACTAAAATTCGGTCCTATAAAATTAAACTCGACGTATTCTCCGCTTTCGATTTCCTTGTTATGTGTAAAATTGTTTTCTTTATCACTATTGATATAGACACAAAAATCGATATCACAATCATGCAAGGTAAAATCTTTAAGTTGTGTTTTAACAATTACAAAAAAGGGTTCTAATATATCCAGGTTTTGTTTTTCTGCGACTTGTAATAATTCATTACAAATTTCAAGCATTCCTGAAAGTGAAAAATTAATATTCTTTTTACTTATACAATAAGCTTTTTTAATTTGAAATGTATTGATTTCAATATCTATTTCATGTTTTTTATGACGTAAAATATTTTGCGCGTTATTTAATAATTTCCTCCGGATTGTCATCCTTTCTTTTTTTTTGATTAATCCCTGAATTTCATTATTAATTGATTCAATTTTACTGCTATATTGATTTATAAAATCCTGAAGCGAGAAATCAGTTAACAATTCTTTAATTTCTGATAACGAAAAACCTTGAAATTTTAGTTTTTTTATTGCATTAAGTAATATCAGGTCTTTTTCCGTGTAATATCTGTAATTAGTTTCAATATCTATATACGAAGGAATTAATAATTCAATACGGTCATAGTAACGTAAAGTTTTTGTTGAAACTTTACTCAATTTCGCCATTTCCCCTATGCTAATGTATTCTTTAAGATGCAAATTGTCCATAGTGTTTTATTATATAAATATTATATAATAGAATCAAGAATTTTATTTACTTATTTTTATAAATAAAAAAACCCCTGTAAATAGGGGTTTTAAAAAATAATATTATAATTAGTTACATATTAGAGACTCCGGTAAGAATCGGCACTTGTTCATCAACTTTGGAAAACGGGATAAGTTTTTTCTTTATCCTGGTGCGTAAAAAGTATATTTCATCAATTTTATCTTTATCAATACGTTTCACGTTAAGTTTATTTTCAATAATTTTAAAAACTTTTTTAAGGCTGTTGCTAAATGTTTTATCAGCAACGAGGAAATCAATTCCAATATAATCAAGTGTATCAATAACTTTAATTATCACTTTAAGAGCATTGTAATATGC
>CALGPD010000103.1 GCA_937960625.1 uncultured Spirochaetia bacterium
AAACAAAAGATTTATAATGAAAAATTCAAGCATGCCGATTACTTCATTAAGAATAATGATAATTATAATGATTTTATACAGGAACTTGAAAAAGTCCTGACAGATATTAAGGAGAGCAAACATGGAGAATAACCCTTTATTAAAAGAACAAAGTGTTAATCATAATCCTAACATGGAAATGCAACAAGGTGGGAAACAAAAGAATATGTACGTATTAAGTCTGGACGGCAGCAGGATTTTCTGGATTCTTTCTATTGTACTTTTATTAATGACTTTTGTTTTACTTCTAGGATACTGGATTGGCAGCGATGCAGCAATGTCTTCAATGAATAATAAAATTGCAATGACAAATAAAAACAATACTGTAATAACCAAACCTGAAACAAATAAAGCCAATGACAATACTAAAGCAGTAATACAGAAAGAAGAAATAAATAAAACCAATACGCCCGAACCTAAAACGGAAACAGTAAACACTGAAAATCAAAAAAATTCAGCACCGAAGACTAATAATTCAAAACCTGAAGAAAATGTTAAATTCAGTAGAGGTGAAGAAACAGTTTTTAATCCTGATACAGGCAAAGTTTCGGTTACTGATTCAAAAAACAGCACAAGGCAGCGTATTTCAAGAAAGCTAAAAAGACTAAAAACCCGGAGGGGAATAGATACTTTGGGAAGAGATAAATATATGACACGCTCAAAGCCTTATTCAATTCAAATTGCAACACACTTTTCATTAAGAAGCGCGATGCATGTTAAAAGAAGATTAAGAAGAAAAAACCACTCCGCATATATTTTTATGCATAAAAGTTCAAGCGGTAGAAAATTCTATAAAATTCGTGTCGGTACTTTTTCAACAAGAACAGGAGCAAAAACTTATCTTTCAAGATTAAGAAGAAGCCGATATGGCCGAGGCGCAATAATAATTCACAGATAATTTAAATAGATAAAAAAACATAAACCCGGTGTATTTCTAGCCCGGGTTTTTTGTTTTCTCTATTAATCTCTCATAAATCGGTAAGGAAGGATTATTGAGGCAATGTTAATATATTATACGCATAAAAAATAAAAACATTTCAATGAAATTACTTTTCTTCGGTTCTTTAATTTTTAATTTTATTGCCAGTAAAAAAAAATTTAATTTTATCTTTCAAATCATCAAGCCCTTTTTTATCTTTTGCGCTAACAAATACCGAGTTTGAATAAACTGAAAAACGTTTTTTCGTTATATGATCTTGAAGTAAATCAATTTTATTAAAAACGTGAATGATATTTTTATCCCGGGCATCAATCTCTTCAAGAACCTGATTTACACTTTGGATTTGATTAATTACATCTTCCTTTGATATATCCACAACGTGAACTAATAAATCAGCTTCCAAAACTTCTGATAAAGTTGAACGAAAAGATTCAACCAATTGATGGGGTAATTTTCGTATAAAGCCAACAGTATCGGATAACAAAACCGAACACGTATCATTGATGTATATTTTACGCGTTGTTGAATCAAGAGTTGAAAAAAGCATGTTTTTAACAAACATTTTTTCACCGGACAATGATTTCATTAATGTAGATTTTCCTGCATTGGTATATCCAACCAATGCGACGAGAAACTCATTCTTTCTTGACTTATGTGTATTGTCAATGTGTTTTTTCGTTTTTACAAGGTCTTTTTTTATTCTGGAAATTCTTTTTGAAATAAGTCTTTTGTCTGTTTCAAGCTGTGTTTCACCAGGGCCTCTAAATCCGATACCACCCTGAATACGTGACAGATGGGTCCATGCTCTTCTTAATCTCGGCCTTATAAATTCAAGTTGAGCCAATTCCACCTGAAGTTTTGCAATTTTAGTTTTTGCTCTAAGCGCAAAGATATCGAGAATAAGCTCAGTACGGCCTATAACTTTACAATTTAATATTGCCTCAAGGTTTCTAACCTGAACAGCGGTTAATTCGTTGTCGAAAATAACAGTATCGACATTGCTTTCTACAATATTTCCAGCTATTTCATAAGCAAGGCCTTTACCAATAAAATATTTAGGTGTAGCAGATTCACGTACTTGAAGAATAATATCAACTACATCCGCGCCTGCGGATTTTGCGAGCGATTTCAATTCATTTAGTGAATCAAAATCATATTCCCTGTTGCCGGATTTTAAAGAGAGCCCTACACATAGGGCTCTCTCAGTTTTCACTATATTTTCATGAAGATGTTTCATAAAATAACTTTATTACATATCTTTATAATCTTTTAAATGATTAGGGGGTACTTTTCCTTTAAAATAATCTTTATTTATTCTTATTTTATATTTTGGAAATAATTTATCCATGATAAAAGTGATCAATATTTTTCTAGTTTTATTGTTTTTATAGAATTTTTTAACCCTGTCTTTTGTCTTTTGGTCTAATTGCTCATAAGATTTTGCAGGTTTAGGAGTTCTTTTTTGAATTCTTCTAAATCTTCTGCCTGCACCGCGGTTAAAATATCTTTTATTTTTATTGTAAAACTCTTTTATAGCTTTTTCGCCTTCTTTATTTATTACAGAATCAACCTTTTCAGGGATTAAATACCATTGAATATATGATTGTATATAACGAGTATATTTTCCGGATTTCAACCGTACTTTTGCCGTATACGTTTTGTCAACCCCTCTTTGTTTAGCCTCAAGATATGCCATTATTGGCATTATAAACTTTTCTTCAACGTATTTTTTAATATCGTTCATCTTTGCAGGGCTATTGTACTTTTCCAATTCCTGTTCAGATAAATTTTTCCAGAAGAATATAACAGGCACGTAAATCTCTTCAGCTACTTTAATAAAAGGAGTAGCAGCGGTTTTGTCTTTAAATAAAAGATTATAATCAATAGTAACGTGTTTTCTATATTTATTATCCAATAATTTTTTTAAATCTTCCTCAAATTTTTTCTTATAATGTGTTTTAATATCATTTAAAACTCTTGGATTTTTTATAAGCTCTTCATCTTTTAATTCTTTCTTATCTGTAATTTTTACTATAATCCAACCATAAGGAAGTTTTATAGGATTCGAAACATAACCTTTAGGATTATTGTAAAACTTTCCAATGTATGGATGTCCTAAATCAGCTTGCCTAATTCTATTAGGGTCAGCCATACCTCGGCCTCTTCTTCCTCTATAAGGAAATTTTTGATTAAATTTAACAGCAACCTGCTTCCATTTTTTTCCTTGTTTTAATTCGTTAAAAGCCTTCATAGCCTGTTTCTTTGCTTCTTCAGACTTATTTTTATGGTTCTTGTTAAAAATTGAAATCTGTTTATATTTAATAATCTTGCGCAGCTTTTCAATTTTCTCTTTCTTAACGTATTGAATATCCGGTTTAGAAGGTTTAAACTTACCTAACTTTTTTTGAACTGTTTCATAATACAACAATTGGTTTAAAAGCTGATAATTATCAAAAGATATTCCTGTGTTGATTAGATTTTGATATATACTCTTTTTCTTTGCATAAGAGATGGATTCTTCATACAAAGCTTTCTTAATTAAAAAGGATCTAAGCTGCCTGAAAATATGGCTTGGGTTAATCTTTCCCGGATTTTTAAAATACTTTTTATATTCTTTTTTAATATCGCTTTCTTTCAATTTTCCCTGTAAATCGTTGAACTTTTTGATTTTAACAAAATTCTCATATGACACAGTACTAAAAACCATTTTTAATCTACGCGGACTGACACTTGGCCGTTCATTCACCAATTCATCTTGCAATTCAATAATCGAATATGTTTTATCTTTAAAGCGCGCAATATCCTGTTTTATTGGATTTGGTTTTAATGCATATATTATTCCGGTTAACAGGCCGATAAATACTAATGTTACTCCGGCCGTTGTTCCAATCATACCAAGATAATATGAAAATTTTAGTTTTCCGTCATAACCGTAATCTTCATTCTTTTCGATTTCTTCAGTTGTATTTTTCCATATTTTATAACAAGGAATTAGTACTAAAACAAATAAAACAAGAGTAATTCCTGATTTAGACATTTCAAGCATATTACCTAATAACTTGCCTAATAAAAATAAAGGTATCGAAATCACTGCCAATGCAATTAAATAAAACAATCCTGTTTTAAAAATTTTATCGCGGTTCGGTGAAAGTTCAATATCCTCTTCATTGAATTCCTGATTTTCTGTTTCCTCGTTGTTCAAATTTTCTTTACTCATTTATGATAACCTCAATTACATTTTTTTGGTAAAAATTTACCGTAAATTTCTATTATAGTAAGATATGAATGATAAGCTTTAAAGACAAAATAAATTAACTTTTTTTTATATTAAATAATTTTAATACTTGTTTGCCGTTTTTTTCTCCCTTTCCTGCTTGCTAAAGATACATCCGCAGTAGTTTTGAATATAAAATCCTAATTCTTTTGCCAAAGCAATTGTTTTAATAAAGCCATTTTGCTTTTTAAAATTTCTTTCAAGATACTCTATACCTGTTTGATTAGAAATTTCTTTTGCGATTTTAAAAATTATTGCAGCATTTTTATGAGGGCTTATAGTTAATGTCGTTGTAAATAACTCATAACCGGTTTCAGCTGCTTTAGATGCGGTTTGTTCTAACCGGTATTTAAAACAGATGTTGCATCGTTTTCCTCCCTCAGGCTCATTTTCATACCCTTCTACCAGATCAAAAAAAATATTAGGATCATAATCATCCTCAATTACTTCTATTTTTTTATCATCAGCATATTTCATAAGGTATTTTTTTCTTTTTAAATATTCACTTTCAGGATGAATGTTCGGATTAAAAAAATAA
>CALGPD010000104.1 GCA_937960625.1 uncultured Spirochaetia bacterium
TGGCATAATATTCAGCATTCCTAAAACCGTGTAATGTGTTTTCTTCATCTTCATATATCTATATGATATATATCTTTTAGATATATTGCAAGCAAAAAAATTTATTTTCCAAATTTTATTTAACTGAAACGTATTTTTTAGACTATAAAAACATTTTAAAATTAAAGTTTCGGGTTATTGATTTTAGATTAAAAATTAGCTATACTTATTATCACGTTAATATTATGTCCCCGTAGCTCAGCTGGATAGAGCGTTTGGTTGCGGTCCAAAAGGTCGGGCGTTCGAATCGCTCCGGGGACGAACATAAAAGCAGGTAATTATTGCCTGCTTTTTTTGTATAAGTAAAATGTTTATTTAACTAACTCTTTTTTGGATACAAAAATGCTTTCTAAAATACGAGCAACGTATTCATCGGGAAGTTCGTTGTTATTTTCTGCTGACTTTACAACATTTTTATATATTTTTCCGGAAATTGGAATATTTAATATATATTTATCATCTGCCGCAGGCTCTAAAATTTTTCTCCCTTGGTCCAAACATGCTTTAAAATAATTTTCTTTATTTATATTCAAATCCTCAAGAGCTTGCTGGATTGTTTCTCCGCTGCCGCAAAAAGCAATCCGGGACAGTCGTGGAATAACAGCAACCCATTCTCCGTGAGCTTTTTCAATTTCAATAGCATAGTTTAAATTCATATAGTATTTCAATGTTCTTTTCAAAATATTTCTCCTAAAGCATTTTAATTGCAAGTGCGATATTCTTTAAATACGGCGCTTTTACTTTATTATTATGTACTACAAAAGTTATTATCTCATTTAATTCTTTACAATGAATATTAACATGTGAGCTTGAAAATTTTATATTAATCTTACCGAAATAATATTCACAAACTGCTAATACGGTATCAATATTTTCCGGTTGCTTATTGCTTTTATTTAGCCACTTTTGCAATAATTTTTCTCTTCTGCTCACATTATGATTATAATCCATATAATTTACTGTGTTAAGTGTTTTTTATTCTTAAAGAGAAAAAATCATCATACTTTTTAAACAAAAAAATAATACTAAATCATGCGGCTATGGGCTGTCGTTCGAATCGCTGGAGGGGACGAACATAAAAGCAGGTAATTATTGCCTGCTTTTTTTCATGCCTCTACACTACTCCCGTTATCAACACCGCGCTTTTACCCGCAACGGATATCTGAGCAGTTTTGCCTGAATTAAACTCAAGAAAGTCTTTTTGTATTCCGTCTGAAAATATTACTCCACCCTGAGGCATGTTTGATTCTATGGTTAACGGATTGGATGCGTCAATCATACCGAAAACGAGTTTAACACCGGAAACTTTACTTGGGAAAGGCTCACGGATCGAAAAGTATAAATACTTGGAATCCCAGGGGAAAGCAGTGTCAATTTCCCCGTTTTTTTTATTACCATCTTTTTTACGGGATTTCTTTTTCGTTTTAGAAACCGACTCTGTATTTTCAGGCATGGGATTATATTTACTCCATATACCCCTTGCGCCGTTAACAACGGATTTAAACCATCCTGTCGAACCCGCTCCGGTTGAAATTATAATCCCGCTTGATGACTGCAATTCGCTTTGGCCTGAATAATTAAGATTATACCTGAAAGAAACATGTGAGTTAGCGCCTATGAATAAGTCATTTACACCGAATAATTCCTGGCCGTCATTAAGCCTTGCTTTTGCCATTGAAATGGATTTTGTAGCAAACTTTCCATCAAAAACTTTTACTATTGATTTTTTTAAGTCAGTTAAATTAAACGGTATCATTATACCGTCAATTCGTTCAGGATCAGGGTTTAATGCTAAAATCGGCTGATTAGTAAGATACTTAGCTGTATTGATTACAAGCCCGTCCGGGCCTATAGTTACAACGAGGTCTTTTTCACCGAATAGAAAGTTGGGTAAAAAATCACGGTCAATATACTGATATTTTACATCACCTGGGATAAGTTTTCGTATTTCTTCAATTGCCCTAAAATAATTATCATGCGCTTGCTGATAAATATGAAAAGATTGGCCCGAGTTTTCAATATAAAATTTGGCCTGAGCAACTTGATTAAACTTCTGTTCAAGTTCTTGAACTCGTGTTTTTTTCGTTACTATAACGATTTTATCAAACATTACTTACCTTTAAGATTTAAAATTTCCGTTAATAGTTCCGGTGTAATGTTAAGATTTTCAATAGCTGAAACGTTTTCCCCTAAACTCTTAATACCCATAGCGAGTAACACTTTAGGTCCGAGGTTTTTATAAATATCCAATTCCATTTGAAGGGCTTTGGTATCATATTCCGCGGATTTAACAGTGTTATTTCCTTCAAGGTCAACGAGTTCTTTTTTCTTTCGTTCTATCTCAATCTGAGAATTCATCTCGTTTTCCTTGATTTTTCTTTCCTGCTCAACAGCTGCGGCACGGCGGGAATAAATTGCCTGATCTGCTTTTTTTAAAAGCATCTCTCTATAATCTGCTTCAAGCGCTTTAGACGTTTCAGGAGTTGGAGAAATAGAAGTGATAAAAATGCCTATAATTTCAACCCCCATATCTTTAATGGAATTGTCTTTTTTTAATTTATCCAGAATAAAATCTGAAATTTCCGTTGAACTTGCCAATACTTGTTCAAGTTCCATATCCTTAATTGACTGTTTCGCTGCAAGCTGAGCTGAATTAACAATATGCTGGCTTAATTTCTCAAAATCATTAGTATTATATACACCTGTTTCAGGGAAAATGCTGTAATCAAGCAGAGTTGAAATTTTATCAAAATCTATAATTCTAAACCGGACTTCACCCTGAATAGCAACATGCTGATAACTTTTTGATTTCTCATTAAATACGAAAAAAGAATCAAGAGTCTGAGCCGGAATTTTAATAATTGACGTTTTTCTTGTGCTGTAAAAAAAAGAAATGCCCTTGCCCTTTTTTGAAGCTTTTCCGTTTTTGAACTTGATAATGTAATCTGAAGGCGCGCCTTTATAAAAACCGATATAAAACATTGATAACTCCCTTGATTTATTTTCAAAAAATTACAACGCAAATACAGCATTGCCAATGAATTACTTCCATACTTAACAAATTTAACAATAATGCAATATTACTCTGCTCCGGCTTTGCGTAAAATTTTAACAACATTAGTTACATTCCACTTTAATGCCAACGTTAATGCTGTTTCTCTATCCTTATTTCTCAAATTAATATTTGCGCCTTTGTTTATTAACGTTTTAATGACTTCCTCGCTGTAACATACTCCGCTTCTAGTATTTCCGACAGCGTGTATTAAAGCAGTGCTGCCTGCCTTATCCTGCAAATCAGGATTCGCCCCTTTACTAAGCAGATATTTCACAATATCAGTTTTTCCGCCATAAGCAGCCCGCATTAACGCTGTCCAGCCGGATTTGTCTGTATAGTTTATCTTTGCGCCATGTTCAACGAGAAATCTAACCAAAATATACGCGCCGGAAGAACTTGCATTCATTATAGGCGTAGCATTATAAAAATCACGGATATTAACATCTCCGCCGTTTTTAACTATTAATTTAGCGATTTTAGGAAACCAATTTAAACACGCTAACGGTAACGCTGATGAACCTTTTTCATTTTTATCATTTACATTAATACCGTTCTTAATTAAAATTTTCGCAATTTCATACTTTTTATCTTTTGATACATTTCCCGTTATATCTTTAAGACAAATATACGTTAACGCGTTTGAATTTATATATCCTTTAATATTAATATCAATCTTATTTTTAATTAGCAGTTTGATACCTTCAATATTACCCTTACTCACGCAAACTGAAAGAGGATTCTGCCTGTAATAACTAATGATATTTATTATTACACCTTTTTCAAGCAAAAGTTTCATAATTTCATTATTACCCGTTTTAGAAGCAACGATTAAAGCAGTATCACCGGATTTATTACGTAAGTCAAGATGCGCGTTTTTTTCTATTAAAAATTTAGCCGCAGGTGTGTTTTTATTTTTAATCGCTGTTATTAAAGCAGAATTCTTTAATTCATTCACAACATCAATGTCTGCGCCTTTATTTAACAACATTTTTAGATATTCAGGCTCTAAATATTTGGCAGCAATAATTAAAGGCGTATTTCCGTTTATTAACCTGTAATTAACATCAGCACCGGCATTTAAATAGTATTTAATCTTTTCATCTGATTTATTGGCAATCCCGGCTATTAATCCCGCGGTTTTAACAAACACCTTATATTCTTCATTGCTTTTTAGACTATTAAGGTCTTTGTCTTTCATTATCCAGTTCAGCATTTTCATGGATTTATCAGCTTGGATTGCCAGCTTTAAATATCTTATTGCTAAACCGGCGCGTTTTTGAATTGACCTTAAACACGCTAGATTGAAATACATTTCTCCCCAGGAAATATCAGCTTTTAAGGCGAGAAACCAATACCTTGCAGCCTGTTTATAATCTTTATTTTTATACTTTTTAAACGCTATTTCATGATACTCTTTTGCTTTACGCCTGTTCCCATCTATTTTAATAATATTTTCATAGCCTATTAACTTTTGCAATTTTATTAATTCAGAAATATAAGTGTCTTCATCAATGCTAGAGCATGAATTGAAAATCAATGAACCCGCTAACAAAATTATAGTAATTACCCGTTGCAGCATGAAAATATACCTCCATTAAAATATTAACTATATTTTATAGTTCCGGCTTGTGCATTATTCCCATAAAAAGAATTAAACCCGTTCTATTATCTGTGATAAAGTATAAAAAAGGCCTGTTTGCAATAAAACGGAAAACATCCAATCTAGCCGCAGTTTTTTCCATAACAATAGCAGTTGAACCAGAAGCTTTTGTGCCTTTTTCGTTTAGTTCAATAACTGCTTTATGTAAAACATCCGCAATTTTTAATTTCCCTGCTTCAACCATATTGTTAAAATCAGCCATCGGAGTAAAAGCCTTTTTCATGCCCAAACTCATTAATGGAGAAACGATTGATTTTACTCCGTATGAAATCTTAAATTTTGGTAGATATACATAACCTTTTTTAGTATGGTATGGAAAAGTTTTAATTTTATCATTCATAATTTCTTTATAAATTTCAGCTGCTTTTTTACCGGCTTTAGGTAAAATCAAAACAATGCCCGCTTTCCTTTCTTTTCCGTAATCAAGACGCAAAACTTGATATTTGGAGTTTTCATAATAGGGATGCTCTTCCATTTGATGCATGATAGGGTGTTTTATTTTCACACCGTTTTCCATTGTAAAAACTCTGGGACGGGTATTATGCTCTTTGAATGGTTCTTTCCATTTGCCGTGAAAAAATATTGCGTTTAACAATACAATTTTCGCGTTTGCAGGCAAAGTGGAAATAAGTTTTTTTATCATATTGTCGGTATTATCAGCAACCCATGAATTAATTTTACCCGGAGTTGACGCATTAAACTTCAAGTTTCTTATTTCAGAGTTAAAATTATCTTTACTATCTTTGATAAATTTCTTCACTGCTTTTACGCTGTTATCAATCCATATAGAGTTGGCTATATTAAGTTTTATTTCAGGGTTTAAATTTGACAATGATTCAAGCAACGCTTTTGACAGCAGATTAATTTGTTTTCTCGTCAATGATTTTAAACCGAGAATATCAGCCATCTCATTATACGTTGTACCTTTTGCCCCGTTCATTGCCATTGATAACGCAGTGTATATACTCGTTGGCGATATAAATACGTTTTTACCCTTTTCATTTTGAATTAAATTTTCAAATAATCTGTATGCAAAACTATTTGAAGCATCAATAATTGATGATAATTTCTTAACATCGACTTTCTTGGTTTTTTCTCCACATGAGAAAACAAATAATGCAAATAATAAAAAAGCAATTACCTTAACACCCGTTTTTTTCATTATAGTCTCCTTTACCGTTTCTATTTTATTTAAATAACACACCGTGTAATTTTTTCAAGCAAATAAAAATTTATTTCGCGGGTAATGACCCTGCATAATCAAGTCCCAACCTGCCCCATTCTATGACAGCTTCATCGGTATCAAGTAGGTAATTATCAACCATTACCCAGCCTTTCATCGCCTTTCCCGTTAAATCGAAAGGTAAAACGTGTTTATTATCAATTAGGCCATTGGCAACGTTTTGATTTCCAACACGAACTATCAAATAGTCCTTATGTATGCCCATTGCCATATTTCCGTTTAACATATAACATATGCCGCCGAACATCTTTTTTTTCTGTAAAGCGAGTTCTTTTCCAAGAGCAGTATCAACTTTCTCTTCAATTTCTTTACTATATGGCATATTTTCTCCAAAATAATATTAATACAACAATATTGTTATATTTTATTATAAAAATTATTATAAAATATTTATAAATCACTGTAAATTAAAAAAGTGAAAATTATTATTTAATTTTGTAAATATATGAAAAAGCGGAGTAATTATTAAAAGTTTTCAGTTTGCCTTTTTTACATGTGTTTAAAAGCAGAAAACGCTTTAAAAGGCCTGTAACCGCCTATAAATAAAATGTCATTCTTTTTATCTTTAGCCAATGCAATGGAAATATAAGCATGAAAAACGCTTTTTCGATATCGGCCTTCAAATTCAAAAATAATTACAGGATTTGAAGCCATAAGCACTATAAAAAAAACTGCGTTTTGCTTTTCAATTTTCTTTCCATTTTCCGCTGCAATTAACTCCCCGCCTAAAACTATTTTTAATTTTCGTTTATTTACTTGCTTTAATAAACGCTTTGATAGTTTATGATAGAAAGAGTGGCTAACCTTAAAAGTCATTTGTACTTTCTTAAGCTGCCTAAAACTACCACCCAAACGGAAAGACAGCTCTTTATCGAGTTCCCACGTTCCGCTTATTCTGCTAAAGATACTCGTTGTATTTAAAGAAAACGAATGCGAAGATAAAGTTAATATGGATATTAGTATTAAAAGGAAAGTACAACGTGCAGACTTTAAGTTTAATTTTATAGAAATATCTCTCACTATATTTTTTCCTGTTAATATTTATTAAAAATTACTTAATACTTTTCGTTCTTATAAGAGCTGAAAATGCTTGCTCCGGACCAGGCGCTCCAAGAAACAATATATCATTTTTTCTATTTTTTGCAAGAGCTATAGAAAAATGAGCAAGAAAAATCCCAGTTCGGCCTCTTTCTTTAAACTGAAGAAGGATTACAGGATTAGTTTTAAAATAAACAACGAAAAAAATAGCTTTCCCCATTATTTCCTTTCTATGAACATCCCACGCGGTAAAATCTCCACCAAGAATAATTTTACAGTTTTTCTCTTTAAGTTTTCTTAAAACGCGCTCTGAAATTTTTTTCTTAAAAGTATTATTCACATTAAACGTTACCTGCGCAATCTTAAATTGCCCGCCTAGACGGTAAGTTAACTCATTATTCCTAATCCATGTCCCGTTTATTCTGTTAAAAATAGCCGGTTTGTTTAAAGATGATGAAAAAGATTT
>CALGPD010000105.1 GCA_937960625.1 uncultured Spirochaetia bacterium
GACTCCTGCTGATATTTCTCTGTTAATGGTTTATCTTAAAAAGAATGAAAATATAAATTTATAGTTTTAACTGCTTTATATATTTTATTAATACTCATTGTTACTTATCAATATTATGAGCATGGAAAATTTTGAAGATATTGATAAAAGTTTAATTGAAAAATCATCTTTTCAATCACTTGAGAAATCACATGATGAATTAAGTAAAATCAACTATTTAAATGGAATAGTAAACGGATTTCCTCATATTACCTTAATTCTAAATCAAAACCGTCAAATCGTTTATTGTAATAAAACAGTATTAAAAATGCTGGGATTAAATGAATTCGAACAGGTATTAGGCAAAAGGCCGGGGGACCTTTATAATTGTAATAATGCGGTATCTTCAGAATATGGATGCGGGACAACAAAAGCATGCGCATTGTGCGGAGCGTTTCAAGCCATTACTCAAAGTCAGAAACAAGAAAAGCAGGTAATTAAGGAATGCCGTATATCCTCCGTAATAGACAAAAAGAACACTGCATTCGATTTACGCGTTGCTGTTTCCCCTTTTAAAGTTAATAAGGAAACTTATAGTATGATAATTTTAACTGATATTAGCAGTGAAAAGAAAAGGCAAACACTTGAGAGAATTTTTTTTCACGATGTTTTAAATACAGCGAGTGGTTTGAAAGGGTTTATCGAATACTTGAATAATAGTGATGATTTGGAAGAATTTAAAAATACTTTCCCTGTGATTGAACAAATAGTGGATACTCTTATTGGTGAAATTATTTCCCAGAGTGATATATCGGCAGCAGAAACGGGGAAATTGAATGTAAATAAATCCATGGTTAACTCAAATGATTTTATAAAAAAGCTAATTGACCATACAAAACATTTAAAACAGGCAAAAGATAAAACTATTGAAATATTTAATGATTCTGAAAATTATAATTTTAATACCGACCGTATATTATTAAAACGCGTTTTAATTAATCTGGTTAAAAACGCTTTCGAGGCGATTTCTGAAAACTGCTCTGTTTCAGTCGGATGTTATCAAACTAACAGCAACGCATTATTTAAAGTGTTCAACGTTGGAAAAATTCCTGATAATGTGAGCAAACAGCTCTTTCAAAGGTTTTACTCTACAAAGGGCACAGGCAGAGGGCTTGGCCTGTATAGTAGTAAATTAATTATTGAAAACTATCTAGAAGGCTCGATTGATTTTGAAAGTACGGAAGAAAAAGGAACAACGTTTTTCATTGAACTGCCTATTTATTAAAAATATAATTTATTAGCTGCTAAAAAAAGTTATTGAAATTACTTTTTAAATAGTTTTTAATACTATTCAGATTTATACATGCTTTTAGATTAAGGGATATTACTTATGGAAGAAAAGTGCTTTATTTGCAACGAAAACGTTGAAATGAAAGATTTAGCCGAACCGGTTTATTTAGCCGGCCAGCAGGGCGCATTTATGTTTTTCATTTGTGATAAATGTTTTAAACAAAGAAATATTCCCATGATGAAACGTAATCAAATGCCGTTAAAAGAGCTAAACATTGCTGATGGCGTTGTCAGTGTTGTAACTCATCAGGGGAAGAAATTATCAATGTCTTATAAACAATTTTTAGATTCACTTCGCGGGGCTTAGGATATTAATTTTTCATTTTTTAGAATATTTAAAAAACGCGTTTTACTTATATAGTGGTCCGCTAATATTTTCCCTTTGTAAATAACAGCAAAAGTACCGTATAAAGATACACTGTTTCTGGCTTGTCCGGAAGTTTTCAATTCTATAATTTTCATATCAATCTGGTTTTCGTCTGCCGCTTTTGACAAATCCTGAACACATTTGGCGTAAGTAGGACATTGATCGGAATAAAACATTATCAAGCCTTTGTCTTTGTATTTTCTAAGTTCCTTTTGAAAAGATGTAAAATGCGGTAATTCATTCTCTTCTATATCTTCAAATGTATAGCATAGTAAACTATACTTACCGTTCTCCTCAATAATCTTAAAGCCGTTTTTTAAAAATATACTTTTATCAACCATAAAAGTGCCTGAAGAAGTTATAACACAGACCCCTTTTTGATTTTTCTGCTTTGCCTCTCTAATAACTTCCTGAATTAATTTGGAACCGTTTCCTTTATTATTTTTCGTTTTAGGGTAAACCCACATACAATGAATAAAGTAAAACCCCTTTCCATTAACACCGCGCCAGCTGTTTTCGATAGGAACATATTCAATAAAGTTAATAGCTTTTTTCTCACCATGTATAAGTTTAATTGTCATTCCATTTGAAAAGTTTTTCATAAGCCAATCGCATTTGGGTTTATAGCCAACGTGTTTTTGACTTTTTAAGCAACCAAGGCCATAATCATTTAAAGCCTTCTCATTGTTTATTGTCAATATTTCACTCATAAAATATCCTAAATGGAATGATATCTTTTAAATATATACATTGCAAAATTTTTGATAAATTTTTTCATATATTTTTCTATATTTTATAAAAAATAATTGTTATAAAAATAAAAGCGTTATATAGTGTATATATTATAATTAAAAGGATATTTTATATGAAAAAATTTACGTTTATTTGCTTGTTATTTTTAATTACGCCTTTAAGTTACAGGGTATTCGCTGATGCGGATGAACCCGCAGGAACGAGAAAGTCTCCTGCAATAATAAGCGCAATTTATGCAAGAAATTTTCGCCGGGTGGCATGGCTTGTTAGAAGAGGGCACAGCGTAAATACTTTTCACGTTGGCATGCCAGCATTACACCATGCAATAA
>CALGPD010000106.1 GCA_937960625.1 uncultured Spirochaetia bacterium
TTAACGGGTGCGGTGTATACGGCGTAAATATATCCGGTTGTACAAAAGTTGCAGTAGTTAAATGTAAAATTCATAACAACGAATGGATTGGAGTTTATGCATATAATTCTAAAGTAGTACTCGTTGTAAATAATATAATAACCAATAATGGTTCTGCCATGTCTTTTAGCAAGATTGATGCCCTAAAAATTGTAAAAAACCGAATTTACAATAACAGAAACAATAAAATTAATTACAGAAATATCAAAAACAAAATCGTTGGAAATAATAAATTTAACAAATAGCAAATTAGCCTGGAATTGTTTCAGGATGTCTATAATTTTTTATCTTAAATATTTTTCCTTTTTTGAATTTTTACTTGTTTTTTTATATACCAATAGTGTTATAATTAACAATTATTAATGAGGAGAACTTTATGAAAATCAAAACATATTTATTCTTTGTTTTTACTTGTTTTCTGGTTTTATCTTTTGCAAATATATCAGAAGCCAGACAAACAGTTACTTTAAATCCCGGAGACAACATCCAGCAAGCTGTAAATAATGCAGGCAGAAAAACTAAAATTATTTTAAATGCCGGTGTTTATACTGTTTCTGAATCTATTAAAATAACGCAAAAAAGGGAGCTATCAATTAAAGGTAATGGAAAAGTTTCTATTGTATGTACGTCTACTCAAGAAACAGTATTTAATATCAAAGATTCATTCCGGATTATGATAGCAAATATTCATATGACACATAGGCCGACAGCAACGGGTTGTTCAGAAGGCGTTGTAAATATATACAAGTCCCGTGAAATTATTCTTCAGAATTGCGATATTAACGGCTGCGGGGTATACGGAGTAAATATATCAAATTGTACAAGAGTTGCAGTATTGAGGTCAAAATTGCATAATAACGAATGGATTGCGATTAATGCTTCTAATAGCAAGGAAATTGTTATTTTGAAAAATATAATAACCAATAACGGTTCTGTTGCCAGTTTCAGTAAAATTAATGATTTAAAGATTTACCAGAACCGGATCTATAATAACAGAAATAATAAAATTAATTACCGGGCTATTACTAAAAAAAGCCTTAGAAGCAATAGATTTAATTAAAAAATCTGCCGGAATTCTTCATTCCGGCTTTTTTATTTTGTTTTTCCTATAAAGCGTAACGCGGGTTTATTTTTTTTAAAGTAAAATTTTAACAACCCAATTTTTTTCGATATAATCACAACGGTTTGTGCTTTATTTCTCCGATAAATATGTTTAATTGAATTTAATCCAACTAAATTTTTAATCAAACTAAATCTGTGCTTATAACTTGCTTTTTTGTATAAAACGAATTTATTATCAGGTTTTAAATATAGTTTAGATTTATTTTTGGATAATAATATAGGTGATTTTAAGATTTTGCTGCCGTATTGATTGGTTACTGATTTTATATACGTTAATGATGGATATTTAATTATTTCTGCATATAGTCTATTTGTAGAGCGGTTATTTCGGAAATTGTAAGATGAACAGCGTATTTTATAAATTGTTTTATTCTTTAATTTATTAACGGAAATAAAATCCATTATATATATGCTTTGTTCTGATTTGGATTGATAGTAATACGTTGCTCCTGTTTTAACGCTTTGCAAGGGGACAAACTGGAGAAATATTGCAAAATAAAAATATTGTAAAACTGAAATCATTGCCATAAAGCTCTCCTGTGCACAAATGTTATTTAATAATTATAATACTTTTCTTACAAAATCCTATTATAATTAAAACTGAGTATATTTTTGTTAAAAAATCGTTAATAAGCTATTATATACTTTATTTATGAATTACTTTTTACTATATTCTTTGCTAAGTAAAATTTGCGTTTAGGTGTTTTTTATGGAGAGTTTACAAGAGGAAATAGAAGAATTATCAAAGAAATTTGATAAGAGTTTACTTGGTTACCCTTACCGCTTAAAACGGATGCGCTTTAAAAGCCAGAAGGTTTATTA
>CALGPD010000107.1 GCA_937960625.1 uncultured Spirochaetia bacterium
GTTATTAGAGTGCTTTCTACTAAACAGATTAGAAACAATATTTATTATTATTCTTCAATTATCAGAAGAATAGGAAAAAAGAAAAAAGCTCCAGAGGGCGGGATGTAGTTTAATCAAAAGTGATTTTTTTCAATAAACCTGGTTTATTATTTTTAAAATCATTAACATCCATCTTTACTTTTGCGTAACTTGATATTAATTTCCGGTGTTTAATAAGTTCGTTGTTTTCATATGAAATGCTTTTATGGATTTCAGTATTCATTTTTCCTTTAATTAATACGTTGTTGTCAAAATAAGGATGTAATTTATAAATAAACAATGAATTATTTAATCTGGTGGATGAAGTCTGCTTTATTATTTCAACATTCAGCCTTAAGCCCATATTTAATTTCTCAGCTGACTTAATTTTACCAACAACGCTTTCTTTTTTTCCATGGAGAATATATTCAATCTTCATTAACCTATTCGGTGTATATGCCTCATTTTGTTTTAAGGTCATACAAAAGCCTTTTTCAGAAATATTCGTAATATATCCTGATTGCATAGTTTTTTTATGAAGCATTACTTTTTCTTTACCCTCAAATTTATAAACAGATAATAAATAAAATGTAGCAGGAATTTTGCTGTCTGAACGGTGATATTTTCTTCTTTGTTTTCGTTCAATTTTTTCAGAATGAGCAAGCTGAAAGAAATTCATGTTTCCTATTTGTTTAACTTCTGTAACAAAAGTAGTGAACTCATACCAGGCATCATCATTGTTAACAAAATTAACCCTTAATATCATGTCCTTAAGTGTAGAGATGTGTTTAACCATATGAGAAGGAATGCTGATTAATACATGGCTGGAATTAACGTCTATGATTTTTGAAATAAAAGAACCACCGAGTTCATTAGTAATTTCAATCGAAGTGTTTAAAGGAATATCTTTAGTTTTCTTTATTTTATTTTTTTCGAGAATAAATTTTTTACTCATTTGTATTGTATAATTAAGTTCATCATCTTTTTCTTTTTTATCTAAATTAAATGAAAATACTTTTTCAAAATACTGCTTAAAATAATAAAACGCCATTTCCGGGTTAATTATTAATATTCGCGCTGTTGGTGCTTGAACTAATTTTAATACGCGTTTTAAAAGCCTCATTTGTTTAAACTTTAAAGAGAACATTCTCATAATTTTGATATAAGAAAAAATTGAGAATACAGTAGTATTTCTTCCAGTATCGAGTTTTGTTTTTTTTATTTTATTTACCTTTGGTCTATTTGGTTTGCTTTTTTTTTGTTTTCCAACTTTGGAAATAACCTTATTGATATATTTAACTATTAATAATATGAATAGTAATGATAAAATAACTAACGCTGCATATACAACGGGTTTAAAATTAGAAGGGATATTTTTAAGCATTTTTGCCACCGGACGATTTTATGATTATTAATTTTATTATCGATAATTTCAGATTTTTCATTATTTAAATTTATTTTAAAATAAAAAACGTTGTAAAATTAATCAATTCATAAACCATTAGAATGGCTTATTAAAAAATTGTTATAATTGAAAAATTGGTTTCAAATACAATTTTTGTAAACTCTGCCTCAGAATTACTGCTATATGTATTAAAAAAAACTAGAGCGGAAATAATTAGAGAGAATAACAAAAGAGCGGCAAATGTAAGTTTATAGGAAAGGGGAAGGGTAGAACTATTCTCATTAATCTTATTTAAAACTCTATGAGACATTTCAAAATTCCATTCTTTACTGTTTAGGCGTTTATTGATTTCTTCATTAAATTTTTCTTTCATAATGATATACCTCTTTTTTTAATTTCTTCAAAGAGTATTTTTTTTGCTCTATGCAATCTGGATTTAACAGTACCGGCTTTCAAATCCAGTTTATCGGAAATATATTGATGCTTGTATCCCTGTTGATGGAGCGATAAAATTATTGAGTATTTCTCAGGCATATTTGCAATAATACTATTCAATTCTTGTTTTTCTATATTTTTGTCATGATTTTCAGTCGGTGTTAAATACTCAAGATTTTCCTTAAATAACTTTAATTTTTCTTCATCACGTTTTCTTTTTTTGTTGTACCTATAGCATTCGTTTCTAGCAATAGTATACAGCCATGTTGATATTTTTGACTTATTTTCAAACTTTCCCTTTACAAGAGATTTATAAGCGCGGAAATAAATTTCCTGAACTACATCATCAATATCATGAAAATACTCATAAAATAAATTATCATTAACCGCTTTAAGTACAACCTTTTTCGTTTTATCTATAATATCAGCGAATTCAATTTCTGTCATTTTTTAATTTTATCTGTGAAACCTAAATCTTTTACCTGACATTTTTTTTATTTTTTTCATTAGTTTCAAACGCTGCTCCTTAGTCAGCATAGAGTGAAACTCCGCAAACTTTTGTACAAAAAAATCAACGTCTTCAACCCTGTTATTAATAAATGCTTTAATAACTTCCGATACTTTTTTTATATCTACTTTATCATTTTTGAATTGATTAATAATAGTTTTTCTAATGTGTTTTCTTTTCCCTCTAATGTTTTTAACTTTGGTAATTATTTCAGAAGTAATTTTATTAAGTTTTGCTTTCTGATTTTCTTTCAAATCCAGCATTTTCCCTAAAACAGCGGAAACAAACCTTGCTTTAGCAATAAAATTTTTATTCCTAAATGCATGGCGGGGGACAACAAAATGAGAAACGATTAAAAAAACTAACAATACCGCTATAACTAGACTTGAAATTATAATTAAAGATTTTTGTGTTTTCTTTTCCATAATACAATCTCCTTTTTATAGTATTAGACCCTTAATAACAAAAAAAGTTCCAATTTGTATATTTTTTTAATTGAAAAAGAAAAAGGCAGAGCTAATTGCTCTGCCTTCTAATATAACTTTTATCTTGCCGGTATTAATACTTTATTTGAAACGTATTTTTTTCCACTTTGTGATACTGCTACTACCTGTACCCAAAAAGATTTTCCTTTTTTTCTAGCAACAGAATATGTTTTTTTATTTCTACCATAACGTAATTCTTTCCATCCGCCAACATACTGATACCATCTAACTCGAAGCCTTGCCGCTCCAGAAACTCTCATATTCGCAAATGAACCGGATTTTCTATAAATTACTAATCTTATTGATGCACTTGACTCACCACTCGATGACCTTCTCGTTGTTCTTCTATTCGTTCTCCTTGCGTTTCTTCTAGCAGTATTACTTCTTCTTTTTGCTAAGTAACTTTTAAGTCTTCTTGTTAATTGTTTTTTAACATAATCCAAAACTACATCAACTGCTTTTTCAGCAACGTATTCAGCTGCTTTTTGAACACCGCGTAATGCTTTTCCATAGTAACGTTTAACATATTTTCTGTACTTTCTGGGAATCTTATCAACAGCTCTGTTAAAATAAATAGTTGCCTTACGTTTTGCATAACTTTTAACATAGTCTTTTATAGGCCCTGTTGCATAATCTACGGCTTTACTAACACCAATTCTAAGGCCGTTTTTACGTCCGTATCTTTTAGCTTTGTTATACATATAACGCATTTTTCCGCGGAACTTTCGTCTAGATAACGCTTTTAAAGTTCCCCGCAATGCTCTGGTTCTTCTCATTGCGATCTTTTTTGCTTTACGCACGTATCTTTTAGCTCTTCTTTTTTTCCGTTTTCTACGGCTGCTTGACCACCCTGATTGAGCAGGCCCTCCTGCAATACCGCCGATTAAAAGAATAGCGGCAATCAAAACACTCACTGATTTTTTCACAAAAATCCTCCTTATTTAAATAGATATTTTATTAAACAATAATATGTAGAAAAAATCAAAACTTTTTTATAAAAAAAAATTAGGCTTATAATTGCTATATATATTAC
>CALGPD010000108.1 GCA_937960625.1 uncultured Spirochaetia bacterium
TAATTCCAGATGCCGGGCATAACGTATTTTTTGAAAAACCGGAGATCCTGTCAACAATGATAACCGGATTTATATATAAACATTCAATTAAAAATGGATAAAAATTAAGATTAATATTCCCTCGTTCTAATCAGTTTCCCCTCTCTATCATATTCTTTAATTATTGCTGATTTCATGGGCCGGATTATTGTTACTGTACGTATCACGTTTCGCATGTAATTCTCGATTCGGGTAATCCATTCGTATTCGTTATAATAAAACACAGCAAAGTTATCCTTTTTAGATACAACGAGTTTATACATTTTATTCCCCGAAGAATCAATATGATAGAAATATACAACTGCATTTTTATGAAAGTAAAAATACCGCTTTTCGTTATTGTTAAAAAGTACTATCATTGGAGCCCCGTATTCATTGTTCATTTTTAATATTATACCCTTTGGAGGGCTTTTAAACTTTTCCGGCAAATTTAGATTATACCGTGAGGCTGAGATAGGGCTGGAAGCAAAAAATAAAATTATCAGAGTTGTTAATAAAAGCTTTGATAAAGTTCGCGTTTTACGCTCCCTTTTTTTCCATAAGTTTAATCATATCGTTTAGATACTTTTCGCTCTGTTTATCGTCATCGTATTTCTTAATATCTTTGTACGCTTTTTTAAAATGCAGCAATGCTTTTGGAAAACGTTTTTCATTCATATAGATATCGCCGATTTCTTTTTCCGCGTTGTAATGATAACAATAATAAAAAGAGTCTGTATCAAAAGTTTTAGCGAGTTTTGAACACTGTTCCAGATAAATTAAAGCATCGTCCGGGTTTTCTTGTTTAAACTCAAGGCCGAGAGCAAACAAAGGTTCAAGCTTGTCTTCATCTGCCGGAGCAAGTTCAATAGCATCCAGATATTCTTTAATTGCCTGTCCGTTTTCCCCTTCTTGTGATAAAACAGCAGCATTCTGAACTTTGTCATAATAATTTGAATAAATCATTGCACGAAATTCCTTATTATTTTTTTTCCGTGCCCGGTAAGAATTGATTCAGGATGAAACTGTACTCCGTAAACAGGGTAGTCTTTATGTTCCAATCCCATGATTGTTCCGTCCTCAGTCCATGCAGTAATTTTAAGGCAATCAGGCAAAGTCTTCTTCTCAACAATTAGAGAATGATAACGCGTTGCCGTGAAAGTTTCAGGCAAACCTTGAAAAAGCTTGCTGTTATCGTGAGTAACCTCGCTGGTTTTACCGTGCATTATCTTTTTTGCCCGGATAACTTTTCCGCCGTAAGCTTCACCGATTGACTGATGTCCCAGACAAACTCCTAATATCGGAGTTCCGTTCTTACCGAACTCTTTTATTACATCGACAGAAATTCCAGCTTCTTTAGGCGTACAAGGCCCGGGACTGATTAAAATTTTATCAGGATTTAATTTTTTTATTTCTTCAACAGTTATTTTGTCATTTCGGTAGATTTTAACATCAGAATTTATTTCACCAACGTATTGAACGAGATTATATGTAAATGAGTCGTAGTTGTCAATAAAGAGAATCATGCAAAGAATAATACGTTATTATAATTGGTTTGTCAATATCTACAAAGAATAAAACAAAAAATATTAAATACATATAATAATTTATTTGCCGGCAAAGACCTCCTGAGCAGCCAAAAATCCGTTGATGGCCGCGGGAAACCCCGCATAAACCGACATTTGAAGAATAATCTCATAGATTTCGTCTTTAGTTAAACCAACGTTTAAACCCGCTTTTACGTGCACTTTAAGCTGCGGCTTCGCATTTCCTAAAGCACATAAAGCCGCTATGGTTGCAATTTCCCTTAAACGTAAATCCAGGTTCTGCCTTGAATAAATATCGCCAAACGGATATTCAACAAGGTATTTAGCAAAATCCGGATGTATCTTCCTAAGGTTTTCAACCACATCAACTCCATTCTGGCCGTCAATCTGTTTAAGTTTCTCAAGCCCTATTTCATATCTCTCTTTGCTCACTTTCCATCTCCTCATAAATTTGAATTTTATTTTCCAGAAAATCCAAATGACTTTTCAGAGTAGATAATTCTTCAAGCAAATTTGTTTTATGTTTAAGCAGCATCTCTTTTCTCTCAGAAATTGTAGAATTACCTTCATATCTTAGTTCAGAATATTTCTTGATTTCCTTTAAAGGCATTTTTGTTTTTTTTAATCTTAGAATAAACTTAAGCCAACGGATGTCTTCATCAGAATAATCTCTTTTCCCGCCTTTTCTCGTTACTTTATGAATCAACTTTTGTTTTTCATAGTAGCGTAAAGTATGCTCTGAAACATTTAATAATTCGCATGCCCTGCTGATTGTCATTTAAATCTCCTATAATAAAACATACTTGCTAGAGTAAACTCTAAGTCAAGCGAGAGAGAAGAATTAACATTTTAAATTAACATAATGTTATAATCCAAAATATTTCAAACTTTATTAACACAAATAAATATTTCAAAAAAAATTACATTTTAGTTAACAAATGTTAATTAATAATTTGAAAAATATTTTCTTCCTTTTAAGGCTTTTTTCTATATTAAAAATTAAAATAGTATTGATAAATTCTTGACATATTTTTGTAAAAGTATAAAATAATCATCTATTCATAAAATTTTAATATATTGAAAGGATTAATTATGGCTAAAGAGTACACTACAGATAAAATTCGTAATATTGCATTGGTGGGGCATTCAGGAACGGGGAAAACAACATTAAATGAAGAAATGCATTATTTTATGGGTTCTATATCAAAACCCGGAAGAATTGAAAGTAAAAATACTATTTCAGATATTACCGATGAAGAACAAGAAAGGCTTGTATCAATTTACAGCAGTATAAATTTCGGTGAATATGAAAATCATAAAATAAACGTTATTGACTGTCCCGGTATGGGCGATTTTGTGGGACAGGTTAGAAGTTCATTACGCGTTGTTGAGGGTGCAATAGTAATGGTTGATGCTGTTGACGGTATACAAATGGAAACTGAAAAGATGTGGAAGTTTGCTGAAGAATACAAAGTTCCCAGAGTGTGTTTAGTTAATAAAATGGACAAGGAAAACGCAAACTTTTATAAAGTACTTGATGAAATCGGAGAAAAATTTAAAAAATCAGCAGTTGCAATAGATATTCCCCTTGGGCAGGGAGATGACTTTAAAGGGGTAATTGACCTTGTCCACATGAAAGCTTATATACCTGAAGAAGGAACAACGAAAGTAAAACAAACGGATATTCCTGATGATATGATGGAGCAAGCAACAGAGCTGCGTGATAAATTGATGGAAGTAATTGCTGAAACAGATGACGAATTAACTATGAAATTTCTTGAAGGAGAAAAACTTACTCCCGAAGAAATAAAATCAGGCTTATCAAAAGGTATTACAGACGGAAATTCTATTCTTGTTACTTGCGGCTCAAGCGAAAAAGGTATTGGAATCGCCAGATTACTTGAGTTAATCATAGAAGAATTTCCAGCCCCGACTTTCTATCCGGAAATTGAAGGCCATGCAATTGGTAAAGCCGGGGAAAAAATTAGTAGGAAAACCAGTGTGGATGAGAAATTCAGCGCTTTGGTATTCAAAACGCATATAGACCAATATTCGGGACGTCTTAATTATTTCAAAGTAATATCAGGTTCGGTTTCAAGCGACAGTGAAATATTCGTTGCAAATAAACAGGAAAAATTAAAATTCGGCCATATATTTACTTCAAAAGCCGGAAAACTCGTTGAAATCTCAAAACTAAATGCCGGCGATATTGGTGTTGTTTCTAAAATTGATGATATAGATAACGGAAATACAATTTGTGATCCTAAAAGTTTAATCGAGTATCCTGAACTAAAAATGCCTCAACCTGTTTTCGCGCTAGCAATTCACGCTGCTGAGAAAAAAGATGAAGATAAAATGAACGAACTTTTACAAAGGGCAACCGAAGAAGACCCTACTTTTCACGTTCAATTTAACTCCGAAACAAAACAAAACGTTATATCAGGCCTTGGAGAGTTGCAATTAAACATCATTCTTGAACAATTAAAGAAAAAATACAAAATTGAAGTTAATACAGAGACACCAAGAATTGCATATAGAGAAACAATCGGGAAAAGTGCAAAAGCCGAATATAGGCATAAAAAACAATCAGGCGGACACGGACAATTCGGAGAAGTATGGATTATGCTTGACCCGGTAAAAGACGGAAAAGGGCTGTCCGAACTTGAGTTTATTAATAAAATCGTTGGCGGTGCCATTCCTAAACAGTTTATACCCGCAGTAGAAAAAGGTATTGTTGAGGGCATGACTGAAGGTAACCTTGGAAAATATCCCGTTACTGATATCAAAGTAACGCTTTATGATGGAAAATTCCATCCGGTAGATTCCAACGAACTTTCGTTTAAACTCGCTGCAAGAGGGGCACTGCGCGCTGCAATTGACAAAGCCACCCCTGTTCTACTTGAACCCATAATGGAAGTAGAGATTTTCGTTGATAAAAACCTAATGGGTAATATCCTATCCGATGTTACATCGAGAAGAGGGCGCGTTCTCGGAATGGAATCAGAAGGCGGTGATGAATCATCTCCAACTCAGGTTATTAAAGCAAACATCCCTCAAGCTGAAACACAGAGATATATTATTGACTTAAGAAGTATGACCGGCGGTAAAGCTACTTTTGAAATGCGTTTTAGCCATTATGAACCAATAACCGGCCGCGATGCTGACATAGTTTTGCAGAAAAGAGCAAAAGAACTTGAAGAAGAATAACAATAAATAATTATCATAATTAACCCGCTATTTGTTAAAACATTTAGTGGGTTTGTTTTTTTTTAAAAGTGTTTTAAAAATTCTTATTTTTTGCTAAATTTCCTCTGGAGTTAGTAATGGGAAAAAAATCCAAATATATATTTGTAACCGGAGGAGTATGTTCCTCACTTGGTAAAGGCGTTGCTGCTGCTTCACTTGCAACGTTATTAGAATCAAGAGGTCTTACTGTTACACTTCAGAAAATGGATCCATACATTAATGTTGACCCGGGTACAATGAGCCCCTTCCAGCACGGTGAAGTTTACGTAACCGAAGACGGTGCAGAAACCGACCTTGACCTTGGAAACTATGAAAGGTTTACTTCCGGTGAGTTCTCTCAGCTTAACTCGGTAACCACCGGGCAAATCTATAAAACTGTTATAGAAAGAGAACGCAGAGGGGAATACTTAGGGCGCACTGTACAAGTAATTCCTCACATTACTAACGAAATTAAACTTAGAGTAAGAGCGCTTGCAAGAAAAACTCAGGCTGATGTAGTAATTGTTGAAATAGGCGGCACGGTTGGAGATATAGAATCAATTCCTTTTCTTGAAGCAATAAGGCAATTCCCTTTTGATGTAGGAAAAGAAAACGTTATATACATTCATTTAACTCTAATTCCTTTGATAAACGTTGCAGGGGAATTAAAAACCAAACCCACGCAGCACAGCGTACAAAAGCTAAGGGAAATCGGTATTTTCCCGGATATATTACTTTGCCGCGCGTCAAAACCGTTGTCCCATGAAATGAAAGACAAACTGGCATTGTTTTGTAATGTTGAGCTCAAATCCGTAATTCAGGCGCTTGATATTGAAACAACGATTTATGAAGTCCCGATTCTTTACGGTAACGAAGGCCTTGATGACCGAGTTATGGAAAAGCTGAACTTAAAAGAACGGGAAACCAAACTAAAAGACTGGCAGGCAATGTTAAAAGTTCTTAAAAATTCAAAACGCGAAGTTAACATTGCTGTTGTTGGTAAATATATCGGGCTAAATGATGCATATAAAAGTATATATGAAGCGCTTGTTCATGGAGTTGTTAAAGCTAAACACGGTATTAATATCATAAAAATAGATTCTGAAAAACTCCTTGAATCCGATTTCTCCAAAACCTTTAAAGGCGTTCACGGTATTCTAGTTCCCGGTGGATTTGGCGAACGCGGAATTGAAGGCAAATTACAAGCATTACAGTATGCAAGAGAAAAAGGGATTCCAACTTTCGGTATCTGCCTCGGAATGCATTGTATGGTAATTGAGTTTGCAAGAAATATATGTAAACTTGATAAAGCGCATTCAACCGAATTCCATCAGGAAAGCCCTCATCCTGTTATTAGTTTGCTTGCCGAGCAAAAAGAAGTTAAAAATATGGGCGGAACAATGCGTTTAGGCGCGCAGATTGCAAACTTAAAAAAAGACAGCAAAATGTACGCTTTATATAAAAAATCAACCATATCTGAACGGCATCGACACAGATATGAATACAACAACGAATATAGGGAAATGCTTGAACAAAACGGCCTTAAAGTTGCGGCAGAGCATGAAGAAAAAAACCTCGTTGAAGCAGTTGAATTGGAAGGCCATCCCTGGTATATTGGGGTTCAGTTTCATCCTGAATTTAAATCACGTCCTATTACACCGCATCCACTGTTTGCGGGTTTTGTAAAAGCCGCAGCAGAATATATGATGTCAAAAAAACAGAAAAAAATTGAAAAGAAATACGGCAAAAAAGAAAAAAATAAAACAAAACAAACGGATAAAGATATAAATGCGAACAATAAAATCAACGCAAACGGGCCTAAACCAACAGCAAAAACAGGTAGCACAGAAACAGAGACAAATGAAACATAAAACCAAAACTAAAACTAAAATTTCAACTCTAATTATTCTGCTTTTCATTACCGGAATCGTGTTTCCGCAAATGAATATGACACCTGGAAAATTTGTTAATACAGAAAACGGTTATGAAATCAACGTTCCTAAGGCTTTTAAAAAACTCGTTGGCCATGACAGAAAATTTTTCATCAGAAAACATAAATTTATTTTAAATCAAAAATTTGACCCTTATGAAGATATTGTAATTTTTAGAGACGTTGACAGGATATTGATAATAAAATCCTATTCTGAAATCAAGAAGGTTAAAAAACACGCTTTACTTGAAAACGCAAAGCAGTTTGAAAAACTATTTAATGAAAAAATGCAGAAAGACAAACAAGAATACCGTTTATTTTATTCTTCCGCAACTGAGAAAAAATCAGGTAATCAAACTTTCTACATCTTTAAAGGCAATGGAAATTATTACATCAAAGACTGTGTTTTCATTCAAGCAATAACGTATTATGAAAAAGACCGTACATTCATCATTTATGGCATTCTTAAAAAAGCTGATGAAAAATATCTTGATGATGTTTTCATGTCTTCAATTTTATCATTCAAACCGCGGAAAAAATCCGAAACCGGCATATTCTCCGTTTACCCGTTTAACAAAAAATGGTTCCGTTACCTCCTTCTCTTCGCGGTTGCCGTAGCGGTAACAGTGTTATACAATAAATATACCAAACGCGGTGAACCCGTTGTTGGTAGAAAAGATAAGTAACGAAATTTTCAATTTACGATTAGAAAACTGATTTTTTGTTAGAACCCCGGGTATTTAATTAATTTTTTCCTATTAAACATTTCATCTTAAAACATAATGCTAAATATAATTTTAGGAATATACGCTAAAACCGCGTTGTGGTATGTTAAGGGTAGGGGGTATAAGAGAATAGTAAAACTATTAAAACGAGCCGGGACAAAGGAGTAAAACAAAGTTATATCCGAAACAACTGATGTGCTGTTTTATTTTGACTAATGAGTTATTATAATTATATTTTATGGGAATTTAATTTGGAGTAAAGCAATGCCTAAAGTAAAATCTAACGGAATAAATATTAACTATCTTGAAAAAGGTGAAGGTGATGTTGTTCTTTTCATTCCCGGTTTAGGCGGTGATAAGAAATTATTTTATTATCAAATACCGTATTTCTCGGAACATTACCGCGTTATTGTTATGGATAATAGAGGCGCGGGGTTATCTGATAAACCCGAAGAACCGTATACTATGAAAATCATGGCTGATGATGTTAAAGGTTTGCTTGATGCTCTTGAAATAAATGAACCTATTAACCTCGTTGCTGTTTCTTTAGGCGGAATTGTTTCACAGAGATTTATTCATGAATATCCAGACATGGTTAAAAAACTCGTTATTGTTAGCTCCGGCTTATCCGGCGCTGACCCAAACTATGTACCCATGTCTGATGAAGTAGCTGCTAAAATAATGTATCCGGGTAATACAATAGAGGAAAAGGTTGATACAATCCTTAATTATTATTATCATTCTGATTTTGTAAAAGAAAATCCTTATTTGCGTGATATGTTCATAAAAGGATCTTTAGAAAAACAAAAAGCGGGCATTAAAGTAATGTATGACCAACAGCTTGCCGCCGCTCAGGATCCCGAACCTTATTATGAATGGCTTTCTGATATTAAATGCCCGGTACTAGTTATGCACGGCGACGGAGACAGGATTTGGCCTGTTGAAAACGCAAAAGTATTAAAGCGTGGAATTGGGGATAAATGTGAACTATTTATCATTGAAAATTCAGAGCATATGATACTACAGTCAAAAGCTGCTGAGTTTAATAAAAAGCTGCATGAGTTTTTAAAAAAATAAGAGTTAACTATTATGAATAAATATGTACATGGCTATTCTGATTTTGAGGCTAATAGGCTCAGGGATCAGGCAAAAACATTAGATGAATTATTACATCACGATTCTGTATTTTCTGAGAAATCTAAAGTATTAGAAGCAGGCTGTGGAGTCGGTTCTCAAACTAGAATAATTGCTCCTAAAAATCCTACTTGCGAGTTTACTTCAATAGATCTTTCAGAAAAATCAATAAACAACGCCAAAGAAACAATTAAGTCTCTTGGAATTAGTAACGTACTTTTTAAAGTTGATGATATAATGAATTTGTCATTTCTGCCTGAGACATTTGATCACGTTTTTGTATGTTTTGTTTTGGAACATTTAAGTAATCCTGTTCAGGCATTGCTTAATTTAAAACAATTAATAAAGCCCGGGGGAAGTATAACTATTATTGAAGGTGATCACGGGTCAACTTTTTTCCATCCTAATAGCATTTATGCACATAAGGCTATTGAGTGTCAGGTGGAATTACAAAAAAGGCACGGAGGAAATGCTTCGATTGGCAGAGAGATTTATCCGTTATTAGCAAAAGCGGGCTTTTCCAGCATTAATGTTTCACCTAGGATGGTGTATGTAGATTCCGGTAAACCCGAATTAGTTGAGGGGTTTATAAAAAATACTTTTACTGCAATGATAAAGGGTGTTGAAAAGGAAGCGCTGGAAAATTCATTAATTACAAAAGAAGACTTCAAAAAAGGAATAGAGGACTTATATAGAACGACACAAAATGACGGAGTATTTTGTTATACTTTTTTTAAAGGTATAGCTATTAAGGATTAATGTATTTTGAAAATTGTAAGAAAAACGTTTTTAATTCCTATATTATTATTAATTTTGTTTTCATTATCATATTCACTAACTAGAACTAAGATTTCCTCAAACCGTAACCCGTTGATTAATATTAAGAAATACATTCCTGACGCAGTTATAGATATGCGTTATTCAACGAAAAATAATTTCATGAAAACAGTGCTTGACGGGTATAAAAAGAATTACTGCATGGTAAAGCCTAAAACAGCGCTTGCTTTAAGACGTGTGTATGAATATTTAAAGAAACATGGTTATGGGCTTAAGTTTTTTGATTGTTACCGGCCTTTGCGCGCGGTTAAACATATGATTAGGTGGACAAAAAAAAATCATCCGAAATGGCTAGGGGTATACGTTGGTTCTAGAGTCAATTTAAACGTTAAGTTTGGCCATAGCAGCGGAAATACTATTGATTTAACTTTGATTGATTTAAAAACGGGTAAGGCTGTAAATATGGGCACGGAATTTGACGATTTTAGAAAAATTGCCTGGACTAAAAATGCCGGAGGTAAAATTTTAAGAAATCGTATGATTTTATTTAATGCAATGAAAAAATTTGGTTTTGAAAACTTTTATAGTGAATGGTGGCATTATTCTTATAAAAATGATCCGGGCATGCCTATGGATTTTGTGATAAAATAATCAATTAGTATGGTTTTAATGCTTTGCCTTTATTAGCGTAAAAAGCTGTAATTGCTGAAATAACCACGTCCGGATTCATAATATCTTCCCCTAAATTTAAAGATTCTCCCGGAAAATCATTCATAAATTGGTCCATGTAAAAATCTGCTTCTTCTTGTTTTTCTGACATAATTTCACTTTTAAAATAATAAAGCCGTTAAAATTAACGGCTTTTATATACAAAAAATTAGTATAGATTCATGTTGTCAAGTAAGAGGTACATTCCTGCTACCCAACCTAATCCAATTATTAGCTGAATTAAAAAGCCCATATTTGCTCCTTACGGTTAGATATTTTAGATTATTATACAATGTGCAGGATTTTAATCAAGCAATTTTTTTAGAATTTACTATATTTTTTTAAATTTATAGGTCATCAACATCATCGTAAGCGTTTGTATTTTTACCCGCTCTATATCTCGCGTCATCGTTAAGTTTCAGCTTTATTGCTTTACGTGTTCTGTTGATCCTTGCAATGGTGTATGTAATAATTTTGTCCAGAAAATTATCATAACAATAAGATTTGTAAAGCCTGACTTTTTTTACCAGATTTACATGGTACATATCCATAAATATTTCATGGTTACTATATTTTTTGTCATCTTCCCTTAATGCATGGATACGGTTTAATAATTTTTCAATGTTATCCGGCAGTTTGAGTTTGTAATAATAAGGATGCTGATAAAAAATATTAATTCCGTTTCCAATTTTAGTTATTCTATAACGGGATTTGTAATTTGAAATTAAACGGGCAATTTGATCCAGATTTAAAAATGCTGAGTATCTTATTCTATACAACGTGTTATATATAAAATGAAAGGTTATGCGTTGTAAGTACGGGTTAATATGCCTTGCCATATAACCTTTAATAATAATATCCTGGATTTTTTTATATTGGAGCCTGAACTTTCTGTCTTTGTTAAAGAATAGATAGTTTTTTGTATCAATAATAGTGTCTAACAAATCTATGAAGTAATCAACTTTTTTATATTTGGACATTTTGTTTAGCTGAAGGTCGTATTTCCTGTGTTTTATTGAAATTACAATTGTGTTTTCTTTTATGCTGTCTTTATACAGATTGCTGATATTTTCCCTGATTAGTTTATATGGCCGGATATTTATTTCTCTGTTATATATATTACCGTCTGAAATTTTAAGTTTATACTTTGTAAGAAGCCTTAATACTGTTCGTAAATGCAAGCCTACTTTAAAATGTTTTAACCCTGCCGAACGGTTAACACGCCTGATATCTCTTGTATATGAACTTGAAAATAGAAAAATTACGATAATTAATGGTAATATGGTTTTCATATTCTCTCCATTAAGAATTTAGGTTAATTATCAAAAATATAAAAAATTACTTCGTTTAACCCTAATTTATTATCGTATCCGATGTAATAATCCTCAATAAAAAACTTTAAGTATTTAAACGGAATTGTTTTTTTAAAGTATATAACGTGAAGGCCTTGATTATCCGGCAGCTTGATTTCATAATTATTTTCGTCAAAGCATATTCGGTTTTTTCCAATACCTCCGCTGTACTGGGATGAGAAAAATAATTTCAGTTTTCTGACGCGGTTGTTTTTAGCAAACTCTCCAGGGGTTTTTCCATATCCTGTATAAATACCGATAGCTTTTAATAATACGCTTCGTTTAAGCTTTTTTCCCCCGCCTTGCAGAGATTTGAAAATAAAATTAAAATTAGTTTTTTTGCTGTGGTTTTTTGCAATCCAGCCGGTTTTTTCGTTTTGGTCAAGAATGAAATCTTTCATATCTTTTATATTGCGGATAGGCTTTTTGTCCGGATTATCTTTATACGGCTCTTCCATTATCCATTTAAAAGCCGGGTTCAGCATTATGCGTTTTAAAGTCGGTTCATCCCATGCGGGTTCGGGCGCTTCTAAACTAATGCTGTACCTTTCATTCGCTATATAAAGATTTCGTTTGTGTGTTTCAACAGCTTTAAGAAAATCTTTCACATCGGTTTTATATGTTAAATATTGAATTTGTTTGGAGTTAAAAATCATTTTGTTTTTTTTCACCAAAGTGTAAGTACGGCTAAGAGGCTTTCCTATGTGAATTTTCATCTCATTTTCATTTACGCTTTTTAAAATGATTTTAATAATATCGCCTTTAGAATACTTTGCTGAATATATTGGGTCCTCACCAACGCTAGTTATTTCAAACACGTTTTGTTCAACCCGCTCTTTATTCGTTACGGCAGTAAAAACGGGTTTATTATTTTCATAAAAATCTATCCGGTATTTAGAAATTTTTACGGAAACATTATCGCCGCGTACAAACCAAAACTGAGTCCGGCTTTTGTTTTTACAGGAAAAAAACGTTAATACGATTATGGAAAATAAAACTAACTTTCTAATTATATTCCCTCTTTATTTTTTAGTCATGTAAATAAAATCATGAGTGTATCCGTTAATATATGCTCCTATCATATGCTGCCAAAATCTTTCTGATAAACTGATAGGTTGTACATCTCCGTCACGGTGGCGGTATACATTGAAAGCTATGTTTGAAATATTCATATCCATGTGCATGGCTACGTCACAGCCAACGAGTTTAAACGCGAGCGCGAGTGATTTAGGAGAAACTGCATTTCCCGCAATGTATATAAGCCTTTTTCTGTCTTTTGTTAAACCAACACCGCTTCTCCAGTTATGTACCGCGTCTTCACCTTTTTTTACAATACCCCAATATGTTGCTCTGCGGTTAAACCTTCCGTTTTTTAGAAGAATGTTTAAATTTTGCCGCGCATGTAAAATAGAATCTATTTTACGTTTCATTTTTCTTTTCCATACGGTTATTTCAACATTACCGTTTTTATAAAAAATTAAAGTAGCTTTACCGGGTATCATTCTGATAAATTCTTTTGATTTTATTATCATTCCGCCGGAACGATGTTGAGGCAGAAAACCGCCGTTCATAGAGGCAACGAGTTTATTTCTATCCAAATAATGAATATGCCCCGCGCCTTTTTTTCCCCGTAAGCCGTAATATTTGCTCCCGGCAACGAGATGAAACTTAACCATATTTATGTCAATAGACGCAATCTCAAGAATACAAAAAGGCCTTTTAGGGTCAACTCTTAACCGTGTTTTATAAATAATGGGTTTGCCTTCAGATTTGGGCATGTTTTGGTGAAGCCATTTACCTTCGTTTGGAACCGGTGTTCCGCTTAAATACGGTTTTATATCAATGGGTTTTCCCTGAGTATTAGTAACGAGCATATTTGCTGTTTCAGATGCGTTTATTTTTCTCGCTTGAACTTTTTCGCCAAACAACGTATATAAAAAACGTTTTCTGGTATCATTGAAATTGTGCAATGACTTTTCCAGCCATTTAACGAATTCAATACCAAACGCGCTTCTAAAAGAATCAGCCATCTGGCTTGGAAACGCGAGGTTTGCTTTTTTTGCTTTTGTTTTAATGTAAAAATAAAACCCTGCTGAACTTATAACCAAAGTTACAAGGCAAATAATAAACAAGGTAAATATCCATTTTGGACGATTATTGGCTTTACTCATGATAAATAAATCCTACCTGATATAAGTATTAATCGTTATAATGTAATAACTTATTAAAATACGGTCAATATTTATTTGTTTTTACGGAATATCATCATAAATCAATTTTATCTATTTATTGATACAGTTAAAAACCAAAATGCATGGCTTCCTTTTTATGTTAATATTTTACATTTAATAGTCAAATAACAAGGAAATTGATACATTTAATGCATGGATGATGATATAAAATGAAGTTGAAGAAGCTAAGAGATATAATAAACTATTACAAATGTTTTATTAAAGAAAAAACGGGAAAGTCTAGGTTCTTTAAAGGATCTTTTGCATTTCTAAAATCCTCATTATTGCTTTTAATTGGAAAAACAATTAAAGTGAAACAAATTGCTATAGATTACGATTTTGCTTCAGACACATATTACAAGTGGGAAAAATTCATGGGTAAACACGTTGATAGTATGATCAAATCTGCCCTATCTCTTAGCAGAACTAAAAATCCCGTTGTGTTGGATTTAGCTTGCGGACAAGGATTTGTGGCGAATAAGGTTTTAAAAAAGTATAAAAAAAATGTAAAAATAACGTGTGTTGATGCTTCTGAAAAAATGCTTTTAAAATGTAAGCAGAGGATTAAAGATAAAAACGTTGATTTCATTAAAGACGATGCAGTAAGATTTCTTAAAAAACAAAAAAAGAATAGTTATGATTACGTTTTTTTAAGTTGGGCATTACCCTATATAAATCATAAGAAGATAATAAAGTTATTTAAAAAAGTGGTTAAACCGGATGGTATTGTGGGGATTATATCAAATTCGTCCGGGACTTTGAATTTCATTGATGATATTTTCGTTGAAGTGATGGTCAGTAAAAGAAAAAAAATAAAGCGTTTAAACGACTTATTATTTAATTTGCCGGACGGAGAAAATGGGCTTAAAGAATGGTTTAAAGAATTTAATTTTAAACCAATTGATTTACAATCAGGTGAAGAAATAGTTCGTTTCAAAAAATCTGTTGAGTTATACAATTGGTTAAGGCAAACCGGTGTGCTTGCCGGGATAAGTGAAATATTTGATAATTTTAAGTCAATAGAAAAATCAATAATAAAAGAAATAGAAAAGCAAAATAATGGAAAAAAAGATTTTCGTAGTAATCATAAATTTGTTTCAGGTGTTTTTGTAAAAAAGAAATAATTTGAGGCATGTTATGTATCTAAGTAACTTACTAACTAGTTTACGTATGATTTTTGATCCAAGAGTGATTAAGTTTCTGTTTAAATCCAGAAAATTAACGAAAAAAGATTCTTCTTTCAAACTTAAAAAATTCATTTTATTTATGAAATTCTTTCTTAAGAAAGAAAAGATAGTTTATCATGAAAAGAAATACGTTATAAATTCTCTTGCTCCTCAAATTCCTTCCGAGGCATTTTTAGATTTTTTAAACGGCTATTACGTTGATGGTGAATTACTAAAAAACATTGGAGAGCATAAACGCAAGTACCCATTATCAACGTTTATTAAAGTAACGGATAAATGTAATTTTAATTGTTTTTATTGCAGTGCAAAGTTTAAATCCACTAAAAAGGAACTTACACTGGAAAATTGGATTGACATTGTTAAGAAACTAAATGAATTAGGAACTTGTTACATTGGAATAACCGGGGGCGAACCTTTACTTTTAAATGGCATTGAAAAAATAATCAGTACAATTAATGAAAAGAGTTTTTCCGTTTTATTTACAAATGGAACGAATTTATCCTTACAAAAAGCAAAGCAACTTAAAAGTGCAGGTTTATTCGCTATATCTATTAGTCTTGACTCTCAAGAACGGGAAATTCAAAACGAGATAAGGGGACACGCTAATGCATATGAGATAGCGTTAAAAGCAATTGAAAACTCACGTAAAGCTGGTTTATATACAATTGTACAGAGTGTTGTATTTAAAAAGTATTTAAACAAATATGATTTCTATGCGTTGTGCAGGTTTGTAAAAAGTAAAGGCGCTCACGAAATACGTATTCATAAACCGGTTTTTTCCGGGGCAATGACTAAAGATGAGAATAATATTGACATGTGTTATAATGAAAATGATCTTAAAAAATTATTTTCTCTGCAAGATTCCGTTAATAGAAAGTTTTTTCGTTACCCAAAAGTTAGCGCGTTTCCTTATACCGAAGGTCCGGAAAAATTCGGATGTACTGCGGGTACTCTTCACTCTTATATCAGTGAAACCGGAGAAGTAACTCCCTGTGATTTCATTCCGATTTCTTTTGGGAATGCGTTAGAAGAAGATCTAAATACAATTTATCACAGGATGTCTACAACTATGTGTTTTAATAGATCCAAATGTTTGGGCGAAAAAGTTAATAAACTAATGGCGGATAATAAAATATCATCGTTTAAAGAAAACGAAAAGTTAATTCAAAAACTCAATAGTGATGTTCCTATCAAATTTATTCAGCAAATTAAAAATAAGTAACCGGATAGTCATGAAAAACAGAAAAGAATTTGATAAGTATGCTTGGATATACAACGCGTTCATGAAAATATTTAGAATCGAAAAAGATAAAAATATATTAGATATGATAACATGGAAAGGAAATGAAACCGTTCTTGACATGGGTGGGGGAACCGGCCGGCTTGCTAAAAAAATAATTAATGA
>CALGPD010000109.1 GCA_937960625.1 uncultured Spirochaetia bacterium
CACAGGTACTGACCACTATTATTCCGGTGTATATTCATATGACAGCACAACTGAACCTATGATTGCCGATCTTGAAGTTACTGCAAGTACACTCGATAAACTTCCATTAGGAACGTACCAAAGTATTTTTGAAATTCTTGAAAACGGGAAAAAGATTAAAAGCAACTGTGCTATGCCCGGAGAAAACCGCCCTTCTGAGTTTTTAGAAAACACAATCGTTTCTGAAAAAGTTGAAGAATAAAACACTCTTTTTTATGCATCCCATAGAAAATTTAAATAAATCAAATTTCACGGTATTACTCATTTAGTCTTTCTAATAAACTGCTGTAATGTTTTAAGCCATTTGTCTTTTTCTTTTGCCGTTAGGTTTTTATCGAACACGGTCTTTTCTAGAGCTTTGTATAAAATAAGAAGGTAAGCGCCTAGGTTTTTATACGTTTTCGTTTTTATTAATTTTTTATGCCAGATTTTTCGTTTAAGTTTCCAATAAGGTTTATAATAGATTTCAAACAACGATTTTTCAAGACGGATAAAACAATCGATTACATTTTTTAAAAATAACCGGCCTGAAAGTTTTTTAAGCCATTTTTTTCTGTATTCAAAATTCCAGCTTTTTTTTTGTGCTTTATAATTTATGTTTTTTTCAAGAGTTAATAATAATTTAACCAACCGTATTGCAGCAGCACTTGTTAAATTAAGATTGACAGCATTTTTAATAAACTTTGCGGTAATAGTTGCCGGGTGGCCTTTATAGCGGATGCTTCCCTGTCTGTCTATTAACACAGCAAACGGCAGATTATCAACCTTATATTTATTGACAATTTCTGAAGCCCAGTTCCCGTTACTTACAAGGAAAAGATACCTGAGTTTGTATCTCCTGATAATCCATTTAACTTGATTTTTTCCATTATCAATATTTATTGCTATTATTCGCAAGCCTCTTTTATAAAATTTCCAATGATATCTATTAAACGTTTTTAAATATTTTCTACATGACAAACACCGGAGCGACCAGATAAATAGAACAACGGTTTTATCTCTATACATAGATAGTGTAATTTTTTTTCCATACATATTTTTTAAAGAAAAATTTTTTGCTTTTTGGTAAAGTAATTTATGCGGATATGAGGTATTTATTGTAAAAATAAAAACTAGGGAAATTAAGATTTTAATACGCATAAATTATTTCTTCTCCGGGAGTAATTCATGCTTTTTTAATATTTCCGGGATAAAGTTTTTTTCATCTTCCTGCATGTATGGACAGGAGTTTACCGCATTTAAAGTTTCATTTATTAACTTTTCCGAGACTGGCGAGAAAATAAAACTTAAATCATCACTTTCATAAATCCCGTTGTATATATTCTGACTGCTTGCTTCTAAAAAGAATCTGCCCATGAATAAAACTATAAAAGAAACGGGTTCCAGCTTGCCGTTATATATCACACAAAATGATACTTTTTTCATGATTGTCCAGTTTTTGAAGAAAACAATTTCATCATCTTGAATAGGATTGTTTTTAATATAAAGTTTATACGTTCTAGTTAACCGCGATGCTTTCATCATTTTAAAGATATTCATAATATCCTTTATATTTTTTGTTAGATAAGCAGCGGAAATAACACCGATAAACATTGCTATTCCAATACCTATGATGCCGTATGCCAAAATAACTTCCCGGAAAAAAACTATTATAATTACAACGGCTAATATTAACAACGTGTTGCCTGAATCAGACACAAGGCGTTCCATGTAAAAAGATTTTTCCTGTTTTGAAAACGCGTTGTTATTTACACCGGTTTTTATCAACTGCTCTTTAATATTTTTTTTAATGTTAGCCTGCCGTTTTTCATCATTTTTGAAAACAGGGCTTGATTCTTGCATTATTTCCGTTGAATCTGCATGAGCAAGAGGATTGCCTAGAAAATTGAATATTTTCTTTTGCTTAATAATAAGAAAAATTCTTTGAACTAAAAACACGGTGATAATAATTAAACCGAGAACAGCTC
>CALGPD010000110.1 GCA_937960625.1 uncultured Spirochaetia bacterium
GACTATATACGGTAGAGGATATAAATTTACTAATTAACATTTTTCTTTATCCGTCTCCTTTTAATTTGCCATACCGGTATTAATTTCTATTTTAGTTTTAAGCACAGTTTTTAACATTTTTAACAGAATTTTATATCCTTAAAAAAAAATAATATATAATATATAAATAGAGGGTTTGTATTATTATGAAAAATAAAAAGAGATTTTTTATGTTTGCGATTATAGTAGTGATTTTCGGTGTGCTGTCAATTTTTATAATAAACAGGTATGTTAAAACATCAGGCAGCAAATATATAATATCTAATATTAATAAAATACCAAAAATTTATTCTGTGCTTGTATTAGGAGCGCATGTTTATAAAGACGGAACTCTATCCCCTGTATTAGAAGACAGAGTGCTCTCTGCATATAATTTATATAAAAAAGGTATTGTAAAACGCTTTCTTGTAAGCGGAGATCACGGCAGCCCTACATATGATGAAGTAAAAGCCATGAAAGCTTTTTTAATAAAAAAAGGCGTTAAAGCTGAAGATGTATTTACCGATCATGCAGGTTTTAGGACATATGATTCAGTTATAAGGGCAAAAAAGGTGTTTAAGATTAATAACTTAATTATTGTTACTCAAAAATATCATTTATCCCGCGCGATATATATAGCGAGAAAAAACGGAATGGTTGCTTACGGCTATCCTGCTGACAGGAGAGAATATTTGAATATAAGAGCATATAAAGTAAGGGAATTTTTTGCCCGGATTAAAGCTTATATCGATGTTTTTTTTAATAAAAGCCCAAAGTTTTTAGGCCCAGAAATTGATATCCGCGGTGACAGCAATAAAAGCAATGGTTGAAAAAATCATAGTGATAAATAAAAAATAATTGGTATTAAATTAAGAAAATGAATATGGGGTGAAATTATGCGTAAAGCCATTATTTTTATTTTGATTTTATTCACTACCTCAATATTTACAACGGATAAAACAGTTATCGCGGTAGCAGGCTTTAAACGGATTAATGTTTCAAAAAGGGTAGAGAAATTAATCAGGGAAAACATTACCACTTTTTTAATTCAGGCAAATAAATACGATGTAGTTGAAAGAAATCATATCGATAAAATACTTAAAGAACATAAGCTCTCGGATTCCGACCTTGCGGCAAAAAATAAGGCAGTTAAAATTGGCAGGCTGGTGTCAGCCAGAGGAATAGTTACAGGGAGTATTATAAAACTGAATAACCGGTATATTATTATTTTGCGCCTTGTAGATACCCAATCAGGAAGAATAATCCGTACTGCCAGAAGAGAGACTAAATCTTTGCAGCAGCTTACCCATATTTGCAGGGTTCTTGCATACTCTATTGCGAATGTGCCTCTGCAAACGGGTAGTTTTAATTTGAAAAGCCTGATTAATGCAGTACTCTCTAACAGCCCGAAATTAATCAGGAAAATTATTGCAAACAACGTAAATATTAATGCAAAAGACAAAAACTCAATTACTCCTTTGATTTATGCGTGTTATTTCGGAAAAGTAAAAGCGGCGCGGACTTTACTCAAGTACGGGGCAAAAACAGAAATAAAAGATAGTTATGGGCAAACCGCTTTGCATAACGCGAGTTTTAAGGGATATTATAACGTTGTAAAATTATTGCTCGATGCGGGTGCTGATGTAAATGCCGTTGCAAAGGGAAACGCAAATCAAACCCCGTTAATGTACGCAGTATTTAATGGACATACCAGAGTTGTGCGTTTACTTGTAAACCGCGGGGCTAATGTTTATATAAAAAATTCTATTGGCAGGAACTCAATTGATATGGCAAGGACTAAACGGAGATATAGAATCCTGCGCATATTGCAAGGCAGATAGTTTTACCTAAGACATTTAATCTAAAATAATCTTGTGCTGTCTAAAAGCATGGTTACGGGGCCGGAATTAACGAGTTCAATATCCATTTTAGCTCCAAAAACCCCTGTTTTCACAATTAATCCTGATTTTTTAAGCTCATGAATAAAATTGTCAAACATTTGAACTGCTTTTTCCTGATTCATTGCTCTGCTGAAAGAAGGCCGTCTTCCTTTTCTACAATCACCGTATAAAGTAAATTGTGAAACTGCTAAAATTTCGCCTCCCATGTCTTTAATACTTAGGTTCATGTTTCCGTTTTCATCATTGAAGATTCTAAGGTTTGTTGTTTTGTTTGCAAGGTATTCAATGTCTTTCATTATATCATCCTCATATAAACCGGCTAAAACTAAAAGCCCTGATTTAATTTCAGCAACGATTTTATTTTCAACTTTAACACTTGCTTTTGATACTCTTTGAATTACAATGCGCATATAATTAAAATATCTATCCTTTGTTAAATAACAAAGGAAAAATTAGCCTATTTATAAATGCCTGAATAGTGTACTATAAGGAAAAACAGATTAAACTTGTATATTTGTTAATATACTTATGCCAAACAAATACGTTTTATTGTCCGGCATAAGTTTGGGGGAGTTATGGTTTTAACTATACCCACCGCCTTACACGGTTTTTGTATTCAAGATATTCTTGTCCAATTTCATTTTTCATTTTGTTTTCTTCAAAAGGTATAAACATGAAGTTTATAAATAAAAAGAAAATCACAGGTGATATAAAGCCTATTACGTTTTTTAAAAAAACGGCTAATCCGATAAGAAAAATAAATGCTCCCAAATACATCGGGTTTCTTGAATACTTATAACAGCTTTCACAAACAACGCAGGTTGATTTTGAGTAATCTTCAGGTGTACCGTACCTTTTAAATAAATAATACGGTTTGGCTATCAAATAAAGCCCGGCAATTAACAACGCAATTCCTGAAAGATTGATAGGAAAAGGTATTACGTTGTATTTAGGTATAAAGAAAAAAATCGCAGTATTTATTATAATGCTTAAATAGAAATACGTTGGTGGTATTGACAATGGTTTTTTCATTTTACTCTCCTAAAGGTGAACTATGGTTCATATTTTAATATTTTTTTTAATTTTTGTCAATAGAAAAAGTGAACTTTATTTCATGTTTTATGAAAATTTATATAAATTTATTTTAAGGTATATAAAAGGTTAGGGCAGAATGGCAGATGAAATAAGAGAACCTAAACAAGAGAGGGCAATAAAAACCAAAGAACGTATTATGCAGGCTGCAATTTTTCTTTTTTCAGAGCAGGGTTATCATAATACGAATTCCAAGGAAATCGCTAAAAAAGCGGAAACTGCAATTGGCAGTTTTTATTCATATTTTAAAGATAAAAAAACTCTTTTGTTGGAAATTCTTGACAATCAAATTAAAAAAACTTTGAGCAGGGTTAAAATTGAATTGAAAGAAATTTTAAAAAAGAATATTGATAATAAAGTAAAAATTAAAGAACTTCTTCAAAGCGTATTTGATGCTCATGATTTTTTAACCGATTTTCATAGGGAAATCGTTGCGCTAAAATACATTGATGATGAAATCCGTAAAGTACGTTTACAGGAGGAGGAAAAATCAGTTGAATTAATTTTTTATCTGCTAAAAACTTATACTAAAGGATTGAGAGTTAAAGATTTATCCGTTGCGTCGCGAATAATTTACATTGCAATTGAAGAAAGCGTACACTCTGTAAAAATCCTTAAAACCGGCTTAACTCAGGAAGACGTTATTCCCGAACTTACGGATATGATATATAAATATTTATATACATAAAAATTTTTTAGCACAAAATATTCTTGATAATACTTGTGATGTATTTTACAATATTTGATCAATATTTTTATAGGGGTAATTTATGAAAGAAAAATCACAGGGTATTGCTTACTGCGGTTTATACTGTGATGAATGTTCAAGCCATACGGGAATTATTGCTGATTTGGCTAGGGATTTGCGCAAGGAACTGCGTGCGCACCGGTTTGATAAAACAGCGGAAACTCTTTCTAAATTCGGGTTTTTTAAAATTTTTGAAAACTATGATACTTGTTATGAGGTTCTCGGCGCTATGGTTAAAATGCGCTGCAAGCCCGGATGCAGAGCCGGCGGGGGAAACCCTTTTTGTAAAATCCGTGAGTGCAGCAAGAAAAAAGGTTTTTCCGGGTGTTGGGAATGTAGTGAATATAAAACGTGCGAGAAACTTGATTTTTTAAAAACAAACCATGGAGTTGCGCATATAAAAAATATGAATATAATTTCTAAAAAAGGTATAGAAAATTTCTTGCAGGGAAAAAAACACTGGTATGTTAAAGAAAAGGATAAAAAGTGAGTTTATAAGAATCTTAGTCTTCATTTTATTTTTTACTTTATTATGCGGATGCAAAAGAAAACAAAGTGTCTGGGCCAGGGTAGTAAATAAAGATTTACCCTGTTTAAAAGGCTGGAAATACATCGTAATTCATCATAGCGGTACGAAAAGCGGTTCGGTTGAAAGTTTTCATAAACATCATCTAAGATTGGGTATCGGCGGATTAGGGTATCATTTTATAATCGGAAACGGAAATGGCATGAAAGATGGAGAGATAAAAGCCGGTTTCCGCTGGAAAAAACAAATCTCAGGCTGTCATGTATCAAGGGCAGCGCGTTATCACAACGTTTTCGGTATAGGCATTTGCCTTGTTGGAAATTTTGAGAGAACAAAACCAACGAAAAAGCAAATTAAATCTCTGGTTTTACTGATAAAAAAATTAATCAAAAAATACGGTATAAAAACAACGGATATAATCGGACATAAACACGTTGTCCGTTCAAAAATTAAACTTATAAACAATAAACTCCGTGTAAAGTTTTTAAAAGCAAAGGAACGCACGTTATGTCCGGGGAAAAATTTGAAAGTGGCAGATGTGCGTAAAAAAATCGATTTAAAATAATTTTGACAGGCTTTAGTATGGAATATATAGAAATTGCGCTTTTTAAAGAAAGAAAATGGGCAACGGAAAGATTAGGTATCTATGTATAAAATCTATCTCCGTTGTATATCTTGGTACTTCATAATTGAAAATTAATTCATATAATTTGTAAAATAAGTTTATTGTTTAACGGACTTGCCGGAATAAAAAATAAAAAGCTTGACAAGTTATAGTTTACTGGTGTAATATTATATATATAAAATATTATAATTTTGGAGATTATAATGAAATATTTTAAATGGTTAATCATGGGTATTATTTTAATATCAGCCGGATATATTTTTTTGCAGATTTATATAAGTAATATGCAAAAGCCTTTATATACATCTGGAAAAATTAAACCGCGAGTGGAAACCGGCAAAATTCAATTAAACATCCCGGGGCAAAGCCTTGAAAATAAAAACTTCTGGAAAGTAGATACAAATGTTTTAATATTTCATTTTTCAGCAGGCTCAGGTGAAGATGTTTTGATTATTCACGGCGGGCCCGGCCAGCCTCCTGTTCAGGAATGGAAAGGCCTGGAAAAATTGAAAAATAACTATAAGTTTCACTATTATCATCAAAGAGGGTGCGGAAAATCCACAAGGCCGATTAAATCGTTTAAGTCTAAGAATTTCATTAAAAACCGGGATGAATTATATTCTAAACTTGGAATTGAAACTCAACTATTAGACATTGAAAAAATACGAAGCATATTAAAAAAAGAAAAAATTACAATTATCGGGCATTCTTTTGGAGCTTTTTTTGCCGTAATGTACGCAATTGAATTTCCGGAAAGGGTAAAGTCTTTAATATTAATTTCACCCGCTGATGTTTTAAAAATGAACAAAAACAAAAAAACTCTTTTCGATTATATCATGCAAGTACTGCCCGTACAGATGAAAAACGAGTTTACCGGTTTTATAAAACGCTATTTTAATTTCGGTAAATTGTTCAAAAAAAACGAACAAGAGTTAATTGAGCAGAACAACGAATTAGGCAAGTATTTCTACGCTGCTTATAAAGAGAAAGAAAACAATTTAAATCCTGAATTAAATAATCCGGATTATACCGGTGGATTTATGGTCTACGCTATCTATCTTGGATTAGGCAGAAACGTTGATTACACAGAATTTGTAAATAAGATAAAAGCCCCTGTATTAATAATTGCGGGGGAAAAAGATATTCTCCCTTTATCTACTTTTAAAGATTATAAAAACAATATATCTCAATTAAAATTTATAGTTATCAAGAATGCCGGGCATTTTTCATATGAAGAAACCCCTGAACAGTTTTCTAATATAATAAATGATTTTTTAAGGGATAAAACCGGAATAAACAAGTAATCATATATAAGGAAAATCATAATATGAAAAATAAAAATTTATCAACGGTTGAATATACTTTGCTTCAAATTATTAGAGAAAAAGAAGAAATATCCGGTTATGATATAAAAAAAGTTGTTGAACAGCGGCAGTATAAAAATTGGACTGATATAGGAAATACATCTATTTATAAAGGATTAAAAAAAATTGAAGAGAAAAAATTAGTTGAATCAAGGTTTGATATAAAAAAACAAGGTAAAGGCCCTGTTCCTGTAAAGTTTTACTTAACTGAACAAGGATTAAAGGAATTTGAATATTTAACTATTCAATTTTTATCAAACACACGTGAAAGGGACCGGAGATTCGACCTTGCGTTAGCAGGGTGTTCATATTTATCCAAAGAACAAGTAATAAACGCTTTAAAAATACGTATTGATTATTTGAAAGAAGCGGAAAAAAACATTGAAAAGCGTTATATGGAACAGGGAGGAGATAAATTGAATTCGTTTGTTCAGGCATTATTTGAACATCCCTTAGCTTTGATTACCGCGGAAATTAATTTTATAAAAGAATTAATCAATAACATCTTAAAGGAGAATAAAAATGCAAAAAATTGATTACAAAAAAGAAATGAAACATTTATACAAGCCGTCTAAAAAACAAGCCGATCAGGTAGAAATTAGCGCCATGAATTATTTAATGATTGACGGTAAAGGCGATCCGAATACAAGCCAGGAATTTCAGGATGCAATAGCAACGCTTTATCCCGTTGCTTATGCTATAAAATTCTACTTTAAAAAGAATAAGGATATTGATTACGGTGTTATGCCTCTTGAAGGTTTATGGTGGGCTGAGGATATGTCTAATTTCAGCACTGATAATAAAGATGACTGGCTTTGGACGTTAATGATTATGCAGCCAGAAATTGTAACAGAGGATATTTATAACCTGTGCCTTGATGAAGTTAAAACGAAAAAAGATTTGCCCTTCATAGATAAAATCCGGTTTGAAAGTTATGAAGAAGGATTAAGCGCGCAGATTATGCACGTTGGCCCGTTTTCCGAAGAAGGCCCTACTATCCGGAAAGTGCATGATTTTATTGAACAAAACGGATATAAATTGGCAGGCAAACACCATGAAATTTATTTAAAAGACATGAGAAAAACCGCGCCTGAGAAATTATTAACAGTTATCCGCCAGCCAATGCGCAAAGCGTAAAATTTGAGGATAAAAAAATTGAAATATTAACTAATTCCTGAAATATTATTGACTTTTATAAGTATTTTGAAATATATTATTATGTAGTGTGAAAAATTTATTTATCAAGACCATAATAATATTATTAACGTGTTTAATACTTCAAAGTTCAAAATGTATTTCACCGGATTTGTCAAATTCAGGAAAAATAGTTTTTCATAGTAATTTAGACGGTGATGGAGATATTTACATAATTAATGCTGATGGTTCAGGTCTAAAAAAACTCACATATAATACTGATATCGATTTTATGCCGAGTTTTTCCCAGGATGGAAGCAAAATTGTGTTTATGAGCGACCGTCCAGCTCCTTCTGACGGGTCATCTGATTATGAAATTTACATTATGAATGAGGACGGTTCAAATGTAAAACAGTTAACTGATAATAGCTATATAGATAGTTCACCGACATTTTCTCCCGATGGGAAAAATATAATCTTTAAAAGAAATATTTCTACAAAATATCAAATATTTATAATGGATATAGATGGAAGTAACGAAAAACAATTGACATTAGATTCTTATGATAAGGATTCTCCAAGTTTTTCCCAGGACGGACAGAAAATAATTTATATTAAATTACCTGATTATGAAATATATTCCATTAACATTGACGGAGAAAATGAAAAAAGGTTGACATGGGATGGGAACCATGATAATGCTTCATTCTCGCCGGATGGAAGCAAGATTGTCTATAGTCGTAGTTTTAAAATATACACTATGAATCCTGATGGAAGCGGGGTAAGACAATTGACTACAGGAAGCGATAAATTTTTTCCTACCTATTCACCTGATGGAAATAAAATTGTTTTTTTATGGGATAAAGGTAACCCGCCAAACGAAATAGGTATTATGAATGGAGATGGTTCTAACATTAAAATGCTGACAAATTTTGGCAGTGATTCAGGAGCACCGTGTTTTGCCGGTAAACCCAGATAAAAGTTATTCCATTTCAAAGTTATGAATTAAACCGGATATGAGCGCTTGATAAGGCAAACCCTGCTGAATTATGCCGACCGGGAAGTTTCAAATCTAAAACGTTTTTTTATGAGTTCATTAATTTGGTGCGAAGTATTTATGAATGTTAAGTGATTTTTTATAAATTCAAAATGGGTGCGTCAAATTAATTGTTGCTCCCTTTCACAAAATTTAATAAAAATAAAGCAAATTTAACGAAAAAGTTAAAAAACCGGTATAATTAAGATACTGCCCGGTTTTATAATTCTTTGCTAAGTAATTAGTTATAAGCAAACAAATTTCGTTTTGAATAATATATTACATATATAACCGTGTGCAAAAGAAAAAAAATACAGAAAAACAAACATTTTTTGATTTTCCGTTATTTTGATATATTAAAGAGATGGGCATAAAAGAAACGGAAAGGGCGGGATTCGAACCCGCGTTAGCGTTAACTAAACACGCTTTCCAAGCGTGCGCCTTCAGCCAGCTCGGCCACCTTTCCTTAACAAGTATCTTATTCCAATTACGTTAGAATATAACACACATTTTTACACTTTGCAACAAGAAAATTGATTTTATACCATGTTTTTTGTATAAGTTTTTAACCATTAACTATTTTTATAATCATTTTATCTTATTTCAGGCAGGATTTGCTGTAATTTTTTTATTCGTTGCTTTTATTCAACTTTGTGTTATTATAGGAAAACAACGTAATATTTTGGAGACAACGTGAAAAAAATAAATATATCAATAATAATGTTTTTTTTAATAATATTAGCAAGCCGGTTTTCTTATTCATCTTATGTAAGAACCACAACGGGAGAGTATAGCAACAACCAAGTAAGCTTTAAGATAAGCTCGATGAGTGTATATAACGTGCGCCCGAGAAAGAGAGTATGGCATAGCGTAACTTTTTATATAAAAGCCCAAGCCGGATATAAAATTATGAATAATAGTTTTGTTAAGTTTGGTCGGAATATTATGCTGAAGTTTAAAGGTGAAAGCAAGGGTAAATACTATAAAAATGGATCAGTAAGAAAAGGTAGATATCTTTTTATGGGCGGGAAGGTTACGCTTGTGTATTTTGTATGCAAAAATAAAGACGATGTTTGTATAAGGAAAGAAATAAATTTCAGGGTGATGCACGATTTTAAATACAGTTCAGGTCGAATTCAAAAGTTTGTTCTGAAAAAAATATAAAACGGTTTTAATATAAATTTCTTAAAAAAATTATTAATCTTGATTTTTGTTTAAAGTCTGATATATTGAACCGGAATTAGTTTTAAAGTTAAGTAATATAAAGTTTTTTTGTTAAGGAGAGCCTAATGTCAAAAAAATTATACGTTGATCAAGAAAACTGTAGTATCTGTAAACTGTGTGTTGATGAATACCCTCAAAGTTTCCGCATGTCGTCAGAAGGCCCCGCGGAAGTATATAAAGCGGATAATCTTAGTCAAGAGGAAATTGATGATATTTTAGGCTTATGCCCTGCCTCATGCATACATTATGAATAGTTTTATTTTGTGAAAATTAAATTTAAAGCACATACAGGTCGAAAGTAATAATATAGAGGTATATTAAAACGGATATTCATTATATCTCTAAAAGGTTACTTTATGAAAAAAATTAAATTGTTTTTTATATTTATTTTCATTTCAAATATTACATTTGCGCAAATAAATACTGATATAT
>CALGPD010000111.1 GCA_937960625.1 uncultured Spirochaetia bacterium
AAAGGCGGAATTTACTTATAGATATTTTATTTTTTTATGGAAGTCCGGAGTTTTATAGTTTTTCAATAACTTCGCATTCGATACGTTTTTTTTCTGTTTTGCGACGATGGTAGAAAATTGCAATCATTGAAAGAATTAAAAAAGTCATTGATATTAATATCCCCAAACCTTCTTTTCGGGAAATTAAAAGATACGATAGAATATAGCCTAAAGCTGCTGCAAAAATCGGAAGAATGTAGACAGAAAAAGAAAATTTTATAACAGTGGCGGGGGCAATATTTACTTTAACCCTGTCCCCGATTTTAACACCTACATTATCTTTAGCTGCTATTTCGTATTTATTTTTTCCGGCTGTGCATAAACCACAGTCTTCGCATTGTTCGGAATGTTCAAGTCTAACAGTTACACCGTTTTGGGTTACTGATGTAATCAAGCCTAAATCCTGCATCTATTCTTGCCTTGCATTTTGGTGCTCAATATACTTTCTAATCATTTGTTCACGCTCAGAATCTGCATCGGCAAATTGCCCACCACACCGCCAATTATTAAATATTTTATAAACATGTTTAATTTTGAGGGTATCTCTGCGGAGATGTGTTCCTATTTTATACATGATTATTAACTCATCTCCAATTTTAACCTGTTTTTCGCGGGTATCAAAAGATAAACCTCCGGTAGAGATATTATTTAAAAAGCATTCATCGATTCCTGATTCTCCATCCATAATTTTATAATACGTTGCTTGAATAAAATCTATACGTTCTTCTTTTCTTTTATTTTTTTCATCATTTGCCATTTAATTTCTTTACCTCTTTTGATATTTTTGTCCACAGGTTATTTTTTTTCTTATCAATTTCAGGCATATGCCATGCAGGATTAACAATATTAATAATTGCTGTTTTTAGTTGCTTATCTAAAAATCTTACAATAGCTATTTCTTGAGCTGGGGCTTTTTTCCAATCATGTTCAAAAGCTCTATGACTTCTTTTAAAATTAATAAATATAACACCTTTTTGTCCGGTGATTTGATATTTGCCTTTATACATAAGTTTACCTTTACCTTTTAACGTAACAGTAAATAAATAATCTTCTTCTGAAAATTTTAAAATCGAAGGTACACCTAATTTCCATTTTGCATAAAAAGCAGAAGGTTTAATCATCTTCCATTTCCCGATAAGAACTTTTTTAGCAACATCAACCTTAACATCTATGCCTATATCTATCTTTTTCAATGCAGGCTTTTTACCGTTTTGGTTAGGTTTTTTACCAATTTGATTATCTTTTACATTTTTTCCTTTACAAAATGAAAAAATGAAAGTTGAGATTATTAATAGAATAATTAATAATTTATTCATTTTATTCTCCGTTAGTCCATTCGTTTATAAATTTGTATATCTTCATTTCCAAATGTCTGCGCAATTGGTAAAACTTTTTTATCAAATAAAACCATTTTGAATTTATTTCTATTAATAAATTCAATTATACCATGAAATATTCTTCCGTTTGAAAGTTCTGTAATAATTTCAACGGGATTTGCAGAAGAATTAAGTTTAAACCTTCCTGTATATATTTTTTTTATCCCACCGGCAACCAAACTGCTAGTAAATGTTCCTTGTTTAGTAAAATTATACGTTATTGGTAATGATAAACCGAGTTGAAGTACTACATTACCAAGTTTTATTGCTTTCCATTTTCCAATAATGGCATTTTCCGGATTTTTAACTATTCCATCAGCTTTTGAGCAGGATATTAAAATAATAATAAATAATAAAACAAAGATTTTTTTTATTTTCATGGTAATTATTGTTGAGGTGTATATTTTAATACTTTTTTATACACCTGTATCTCATTTGTCTTAAATTCATGTACTCTACCCATCATACTGGTATAATAGAATATAATATGCATAGTTTTTGTATCTTTAAATTTAATTATTCCCTTTAACGTTGCATTTAAAGGTTTATTTTGTTTTAAATTAATTTCCACAGGCCTTTTAGTTAAATCAAGTTCATAATCACCCCACCGTTCGTTTCTTATTCCCATTCGGGTGTATAACCAGTAATAATCTTGATTTTCTTTGAACTCCAGCCGGAATGGAAGTTCATATTTAAATTGTTTCATTATTAAACCGAGTTCCGTTGCTTCCCATTTTCCGATTATTGCTTTCCTGTAATCAATGCCGTTAATAAGTTCCGGTTTAACTGCTTTACAAGAAATCATAGTAATTAAACAAAATAATAAAATAAAAAAGTTTTTTTTCAACATTTACAAATTCTCCTGTTTTAATTTTCTTCTTTTATCCTTAAATAAGTTTGAAGAAAGTCAGATGAAAATCTCACTGGATGCTTAACAACATATGGATTACTTAATACTACTTTCATTGTGTTTGGAGTTACGAAATCCACTAATCCGGTGATTTTTATTCTTCTTGGTACTTTCTGATATAAAATTAAACGCGCAATGAATTTATTATAAAATATTTTATATTTGCCTTTTAAAGTTCTTTTTTCATTATTTTCAATAAATGTTTGTGAATATGTCCCGTCTTTTTTAAATGAGAAACCTGCGGGTAATTTCACACCAATCTCGGTAAATTTTTTTCCCAAACTGACTGCTTTCCATTTTCCTATAATGTAGTTAGGAAAATCTTTTTTACTAAGTTCTCCTTTTGAACAAGAAACGGAAAATATTATTGCTAATACGATAAGATTGCTTTTTTTCATTTTAAAGCCTTGTTTATATCTTAAAGTTAAATTTTACATATGATATAAATTTAGTATCAATATTAAATATAAGTATACTTTGAAAGTAAACACAAATCAATATTGTTAAAATGGTCTATTTTAGAATTATATCAAGTCAAGTGGTGAATTTGCAAGGTTTTTATAAGATTTTTAGGAAAATAGAAATATTCCAATTGATATAATTAATACAATTACAAACACTTCAGATAATTCTGAAAATAAGTTTTTTATTTCAGCTTTTTTATTCATAATTTATCCTTTCTATTTTCTAATACGTATATACCAGCAAACTGTGTACCAGATCATTTATTATTTATACTAAATGTAAATATTTAATTTGAAAGGATTTATAATATCGAAATATTTTTTGGTTGTTAATAGAATACAATATGTTGAAAAAAAAATACACTTTCTGTGTCTAAAATAATACAGTTTGCCGGTTATTTTACTTTATTTATTTTTTCAAATTTTTTAAGCTCCACTGGCATTGACATTCCTAAAGGATCTTCATTCCGGCATTTACCCATTTTTGAGTGTTCTTTTGAAAGGTTTATTTCATTTGGTTCTTTTGAATAAATTTTCCCGTCGCTTTTTACCGCACTTTTAATGCCGTAAACTTCATCAACGAGATATAACGGACGGTCACGGACTTCATCATATATTCTTCCTATATAATCCCCGAAAATTCCCATAAAGAATAATTGAATACCTGATAAAAACATAATTGCAACCATAATTGATGCCCATTGTTCTATTGCTTGATTATATATAAGGCGTTTGATAATAATATATCCTGTTAAAAGAAAAGCCATAAAACCAACAATAAAACCAATAATGATACAAATTTTTATAGGAAAGAAAGAAAATGAAGTTATTCCGTCAAAAGCAAACCTTATCATTTTTTTTAGCGGATATTTAGTTTCTCCATATTTCCTTGGGTCACGTACATATTCTACTCCTGTTTGTTTAAACCCGCTCCATGAAGTTAGCCCCCGGATAAATCTATGTTTTTCCCTGATTGAAACCAGAGAATTTGTAACTTTTCTATCAATTAACCGGAAGTCTCCTGTATCAACGGGAATATGAATTTTAGTAAGTTTTTTAAGAATCCTGTAGAAAAAAGCTGCCGTTATACGTTTAAACCATGATTCACCTTTTCGCTTTTTCCGTACAGCATAAACAACGTTATATCCCTGTTTATATTTTTCAATGAATTGTTCAATAACTTCAGGAGGGTCCTGTAAATCTCCATCTATCATTATAACAGCATCACCTTTTGCATGGTCTATACCTGCTGTAACTCCTATTTGATGCCCAAAATTGCGGGATAATTTAATGACTTTGACTCTTGAATCATGTTCAGAGAGCTCAACCATTTTTTCTAAAGACCTATCTTTAGAACCATCATCAACAAATATCAATTCAAACTTTTCATTGATTTTCTCAAAAGTATTTTTTATTCGTTCATACATGAGCGGAATGTTGCCTTCTTCATTCATAACAGGCACAACCACTGAGTAAAGTTCACTCATGAATTACCTCTATAATTAAAATTATAATCTTGCTCCAAAAATTGCCGACCCTATTCTTAAATGTGTGGCTCCTTCTTCTATTGCTAGTTCATAATCACCACTCATTCCCATTGATAGATTTTTCATATATTCTTGTCCGTATTTATCGGCTAATTTGCGGCTAATATTATAAAGCTGTTTAAAACAACTTCTTGTATCATTCTCTGTGCCGTAGAAAGGGCCTATTGTCATCAGTCCGCATAATTTAATATTTGGGCATTCATTAATAATATATTTGCAAAGATATTCCGTTTCATCCGGTCCGCATCCGCTTTTTGCGTCTTCCCCCGAAGTATTTACCTGAATAAAAACTTCAGGATTCTTATTATATTGCTTTGCAAATTTATTAATTTCTCCGGCAATTTTTTCACTATCCACAGAATGAATAACATCAAAATACCGGACTGCTTTGCTTGCTTTATTTGATTGTAAATGTCCAACAAGATGCCATATTATTTTGTCATTATTTATCTTGCTTGCTTTTTCTGTACCTTCCTGAACCCGGTTTTCACCGAAATCACACTGACCGGCTGTAAATGCTTCCAGCACTTTATCTGCAGCATAAGTTTTAGAAATTGCAACAAGAGTAATATCTCTTTTAATATTTTTATCTTTTTTAATTCTTTCTATATTATCCAGAATTTGTTTTAAGTTTTTTTGAATTGGCATTGGGAAAAATTAATATTAAAAATTAAGCATGTCAATGGATGTGTTTTTTTCTTTTATTATAAATCTTAAAACTGCTTTAATTTGCTTAATAAAATATAAATTTAATAATTAGAATTATTTACTATGATAAACCGCGATGGAGTCCTATACTTTGTGCATAATCCCTTACCTCATGATAATGGCTGCGCAATAATTTCCTGCCTATCGTATCAGGATAATTATACGATGAAGATGCCGGATGATACTGCCCCATTATGTTTATATATGTATCCTTAGAAATATCATAAGCTATAAAATCCAGTATTTTTTTAGAGCCGGACAAACCGTATAACCCTCCCGGCATTACAAGATGACGTATAAGTAATCCTTTTCTAGCAATTCCTTTAGAATTAACGCGTAAATCACCCACCTGCCTGTACATTTCTTTTATTGCTTTTTTTAATACTTGAAAATAATTTTTTACACCTGAAAATTCTTCCGCATAATGATTGTCCGAATATTTAGTATCAGGCATATATATATCTATCAAGCCTTCTAATAAAGCTAGAGTTTTTATTGATTCATACCCCCCGCAATTATATACAATTGGAATATTCAAGCCTTCCTTTTTTGCAATAAACAATGCATGTGCTATAACATGAGATTGATGCGTTGGGGTAACTAAATTAATGTTTTCAGCGCCTTTCATTTGAAGATTAAGCATTATTGAAGCCAGTTCTTCAACTGAAATTTCCTTTCCCTTCATATCCTGACTTACATCATAGTTCTGGCAGAACTTGCATTCAAGGTTACATCCGGTGAAAAAAATTGTCCCTGATCCGCGTTTTCCAACGAGTTCTTTTTCTTCGCCAAGGTGGAGTGTTGCCGAAGAAATCATGGGATTAAAACCGGTTTTACATTTTCCCCTTTCTCCTTTTTGTCTGTTAACTTTACATTCATGGGGACACAGATTACATGGTGACGCTAATGAATAAAATCTATCAATAATGCCTTTTCCGCCTGCCATAAGTAACTCCGGTTTTTAATAAGCTATTTTTTAAAACTGTCAATGTTTGATGATAATAATTTAAAATATTGTTCGATTGCCTGAATAGTGCCTTGCTGCATTTTTTCTATACTTTCAAATATTTTTTTCATGCTTTGTGTAAAAAAATCAAAATAATATTCATATAGCATATTCCAAACTCCCTTAATATAAAATTCTATTTAAGAAAATAATTAAAAACTTTTGCCTTTTAGAAATTTACCGAAAAACATAATAAAATCAAAGCGCCAAAATATTATATAAATAATTATTATGTAGAATTATAAGTTCCCGGAGCCTAAAATGTCAGAAAAAGTTTATTACGATTATAATTTTTTAACAGAACTTGAAAGAAATAATAAAAACCTTCTTAAAACACTTAAACAAAAAGACAAGGAAACCTTTGTTTTGCTCGAAAAGACAAAAGTTAATGTTCTTTTCCTAAGCCTAAAAAAGAATTACGAATTAGCAGATAAATTATGTCGGCAGTATAGAAAAGTCCTTATTAAGGCTTACAGCTATTTTTGTAATGAAACAAATAAGTGAATTTTTAATTCTCCGGTGTTTATTATAAACAATTAAACACAAAAGGAGAATACAATAATATGGATACTTTTCTTCCATTCAATCTTGTTATAGATATAGAAAAAAATAATACTTGGATTATAGATAAAATTAAGGAAACTGATGAAAATACACATAATGTATTAAAAAAAGTTAGCGCAAATGTTTTTATGCTGCACAGCCTTGGTGAAACAGAACTTGCCATATCATTAGCAGAAAAATATAAAACTGTTATAATATCAGCATATGAATATTTTCTTAAAAAAAAGAAAAAAGATAATCGTGATTAAAAAAGATATAATTAAAACCTTTTCTTTTATTATTGTGATGTTGTAGTACTGGTACTTGTTGAATATTCTGAATATTTGTTTTGAATAGGCGGAGCATTCATTCCCGGTAAATCCGTCAAGGAAACAACGAAATAAATTGAAGGTACAAAAGTTATAGATCCGTCTGGTAACGTTGATGCCTCAAAATTAAATTTAAACTCCATTTTCCATTTATGTAATACATGAACTACATGTAAAGACATAGAGTTTATTTTGAATAAACTTTGTTTTCTATGATCTGTATTGAACATATTAAAGGATTTTAGTAAATCTATGAACCAACTTCTTGAACCTTCCAGCCCTGCTAATTGAGCTTTTTCATCATCTAGATAAGCAACGAGTTTTTTATTACTGCCTGTAACTGTTAAAGAAATAGTAGTACTGTCTGAAATACCAAAATCGAAACCATAAGTCCAATTCATATAGTTCGTTTTAAAGTTTCTAAAATCCTTATACCATGAAAGATTTATATAAGCCTTAACCAAATGAAAAGTTTTAAAAATTCTAACATTTTCTAGGCCGGAAAGTTGAATTGTCATATTATTGTTTAATGATTTTCCTATATCTCTGTCATAGGTATAAACATCAGTAATAGTAACAAATGGAATTATTTTTGTTGATGTTGTAACAGACAAAGTACCTTTTCTGCTTTCTATATCCGGTGAATAATTATAACTAAAACTAAGTTTAACACTTGTTTTTAACCATTCAAGTTCAAGATTATAACTCATTATTTTGCTCAAATTACTTTCAGCATTGGTATGTATAGGTTCACCAAACTTTGCGCTTTGAGCATATGTAATTCCCGCGCTTAACTTACCCGTGATATATTCATAACTTGTTAAAAAGTTAAAAGTAAATGTTATTCCTGTACTAATATTATAATTATTAACTGAGTTTTGCCTATCAGATTCCTTTTGAGATTCATCAGGATTCTGTGTTATTTGCTCATTTGTATTTAATGTTGCTGAAAAAGGTATTGACCAATCAAGGCTTATTTCTTTATAAATATATTTAATGGTCTGCGGTGCGCTAAGAGTAAAACCAAGAGTTTTAGTAATAATATCCGAAGTAATACTTGCGGTTCCGTTTTCTACTGTATAATATTTTGTTCTTGTATATGTAATACTTGGTGTAAGATTCCATAACCAGGAAAAAGTCCAGCCGTCTTGCTTTTTTAATAATTCATCTTCGGGTTTTTTAGTTGTGGTTTGGGTTGATGCTTTAACTTTTGAAACTCCGGTAAGATAATAAAGGTCAAAAAGTTCAATTGAAGAAGAAATACTTAATTTTGGAAAAACTATACTTTGTTTATAATTTTCCCAGTATTCAGTATTATAAGGATTTTCTGCATTTTTTTCATTCCCGGTTTTTGATTTTTGATAATTCCAATCTCCTGAGAAAGAAATTGATGTTTGCTTAAATTTAAAAGCCAATTCATAATCTATATTTCTTCCGGTACCACTTGAACTGCTGCTTTTTGAAGGTGCTAAGGAACTATTGCTGAAATCCGAACGTAATATTTTTAAGTAATCAGTAACTTCATAACGTTTGCCTTCAAATTGTGTCTTAAAATAAGGGTCGGTCATATCATTATAATTGAATTTAGTGTTTAAGGTAAAAGGCATTGTTTTACTGAAAAACTTTACTATATCATAAGATAAACTTAGGTCAATATTTCCTCTAAGCGATCTTCCGGAAACAGGGCCTTGTCCTGCAACTTCTTCAAAATAGTTAGAATAATTATCAATATCAATATATTTTAAATGCCTGTCATAAGCGCCTGCGGTTTTTAAAGTTCCGTAAGGTGTTTTAATCTCAGTACCCATATAAATACCTAATTTTTGATACCAATCAAATTTAAATTTAAATTCATAATTTGCTGTGGGTTTCAAATAATAAGTATTTTGAATATACCAACTCAATCCCCGTTCAAATACTAAGGCTGTTCTTATGCTTGTTCCGTGTAAAGAATGCACATATACAGGCAGCCATAAAAAGGGTGCCTGTCCTATTTTAAAAGTAACGTTTAGAAATACATATTTATCTTCATTGTAAATAAAAGTTCTTGATGCGCTTATATGATAATGAGAATGGTCTAAATCACATGTTGAAGCAAGCATGTCATGGAGTATTAATAAATCGGTGCTTGCTATTTTAATTTTTTTAGATTTTACATAAAAAGGTTTTAAATAAGTTTTGGGTTTATAAAAAACTCCTTTTTGTTTGGGCGGGTAGTAATAAAATTTTTCCGCTATCATAAAAAGATTTGTAGACTTAACGCTCACATTTCCTTTTCCGAAAATTTCCTTTGCTGCTTTTTTTTGAATATTTACAATCATGAAATCGCATTTAAATTTATGTTTTTGATACTCCACATCCACATGGCCGTAAATGAAAATTCTTCTTGAGTCATTATCATATTTTTTATTGATAGATATTACTTCATCAGCATTGTGAATTATTATTCCCTTTTTTTTATTTTGTTTAAATTTCTTTAATATCTTTTGCCTTCTCGTTGCTTCGGTTTCTTCCTTATGTTGTTGTTTTAAGTCCTGAATGTCAATCCCCTTGGAAAGAATCCTGATTAAATCTCTTTTTCCGATATTCTGTGGATAAGTTATTTTAAAGTCGTTTGCAATAAATTTGATTTGATTAATATCCAAACGAAGTAATACTTTTGTCAGCTTTCTTTCTAAAGGATTTTTAATATAAATAATTGAATCATCAGGTATGGAAATATTAAACGGCGGTTTTTCAAATATTTTTAAACTAATTTCAAACGGTGGATTATTTTTTTTAACAGGAAATTTTTTTCCAGCAGAAGGAGGCCTTTTTTTATTAAAAGGAAATTTTCTTTCCGTTGCTGAAAAAATATTCATGCTTAGAAAAAATATTATAAACAAAATGGAAAAAAAAACTGTTACTTTTTTCAAATTATTTCGTCATCTACTTTTATTGTTCTAATTATTTTCGGTAATATTAAATTACAAAAAACAAATTATTTTATCATAACCCAAGACTTTTTTTCAATGCTTTTAATTCTTTTGCGTTTAACTTTCTCTTATTTCCCGGGTTTAATCCATGTAAACCTATAGGCCCTACAAAAGTCCGTTTTAAATACGTTACTTTTGCCCCAACATGTTCAACCATTCTCCGGATTTGCCTTTTCCATCCTTGTTTTAGGATAATAAGCAATTCCATCCCGTTTTTTCCCGAATACAAAACTTCAACCTGACATTTAGATGTAACACCTTCATCTAATTTAATTCCATTTTTTATTTTTTCCAATGCGGATTTATCTAGTTGCTTATTTATTCCGGTTTCATAGATTTTTTCAATTTTATATTTAGGATGTGTTAATCTATTTGCAAGGTCACCGTCATTAGTAAAGATTAAAAGGCCTTCACTTTCCATATCAAGACGTCCAACAGGAAAAACCGAATAAGGAATGTCATTAAAAAATTCCATAACCGTTTTTCTGTTTTTATCATCTTTTACTGTTGAGATATATCCGGGAGGTTTGTAAAGTTTGTAGTATACTTTATCCTCCAGTTCAACCAATTCTCCATCGACCATGACAACGTCTTTAATCGGCTCTATTAATATTCCGGGTTCATTAATAATTTTTCCGTTAACACTTACACGACCCTGTTCAACAATAAGATCTGATTTTCTTCTTGATGCGACTCCGCAAAGAGACAGGTATTTATTTATCCTTAATTTATGTTCCGGCTTTGGTTTATTTTTCATAATATTTTTCTGTTCGTTGCTTTTGACATGGATATTTTATAAGTTAAAATTATAGTCCTTATCAAAATGATAACTGTTTTACTAAATTTATAGTTTATATATTAATATGCAAGATTACTTTAAAAAAAATAGTTCTTTGGGAAAAGTTTTTTTAGAACTTTATAATAACTCGAAAATCAACAAACAAATTACAGTTGAGAATTCTAAAACCGGCAAACCTACATTGAAAATATCCGGCAACTATATTCACTCTGCATATAATCCGGAGAAAGAAGCAAACCGTTTTGGCAAAAATTTACATCCTGACAGAGAAATAATATTTGTACTTGGTTTGGGTTTCGGTTATCACATTATTGAATTATTAAACAATTCAAGCGCTGATATTATTGTGATTGAACCGGATTTATCTGTGTACAGGTCTGACTTTGAGAAT
>CALGPD010000112.1 GCA_937960625.1 uncultured Spirochaetia bacterium
GTATTGATATATCATGGCAAAGGTATTTATACACGTTGGGCTCATGTAAATCCGGTTAAACGCAGTGGTTTTGTTAATGCCGGGCAAGTATTCGCAAGAGTCAGGTATAAAAGCCGGTTTTCTACAGGCCCACATATTCATATGGAATTTATCAAAAGGCACAAAGGTAAATTCTATACAGTTAATTTATTTTCACAGAGTAATGATTATCATTTTTCATTTTTGGATAATAAAAATGTGGCAGGAGGTTTTGAAACCAATTCTCAAAATATTAAATTTAAATCATCATATCGGATATTTTTAAGAAGAGCAAAATGGTTATATAAGAGATATTACCGCAGAAAATATAAAGAGATGCAAAAGCATAAAATTGTTGCTTTGGTTTGGGGCAAAAAAGAATTAGAAGTTGATGAAGAGGAACTTGATGCTAAAATTATAAGAAATGTGAGAAAATTTTTAAAAGAGAAGGTGGTTTCAAATTTACTTGAAAACTATGATGAATTAACTCTTGCTCCGAATTTTGTTAAGTTTTTTTCTGCCGCTGTATCTAAGATGATGCAAGTTTCATTGTCTAAAAAAGGAGGGTATTATTTCAATACCCGGCAATATCAGGATTATTATTCCGGCTCTTTTGGCAAATATTATCCTGAATTAGTATATGAAAATTTTAAAAGTTTTTTTTCTACCTTAAACTTAAGAGTTTTTGCTTATATTATTGATGCAATTACAATTTCCGGCCCTTTATATAATGATTTATTAAGTAAAAATACATTTCTAACAAAACTTTTAAAATATGATAAAAGAATTAAAACTATTTTATGGCAGACGTATAAAAAATTTACTTCTGAATATAAGGAGCATATAAAAAAAATATTCTTTATAAATTTGGACTTGCCTAAAAGTATAGATTCACTTGAGAAATTTCATTCTTATTATAAAAAACTTAAAGCTAATAGTAGAAATAAATATAGCGAGTATTACAGAATAGTTGAGAAACTAAAATTGCTTGATGTTAAATTAACATTGTTACAAAAAAATGCTGATAATTTATTTAATTCAGTAATTGAACATGCAGGATTTGATAAAATCATTAAATACACTCAATCGGATTTCAATGTCTATTTGCGGAAATGTTTTGAACAATATATTAATGAGATAGGGATAAATGAAAATTTCCAAACTAAAACTGCAATCAAATCCGTAATGCTGCGCGATAAGGACAATACAATAAAACGCCTTGTTGAGTCTTTTCCTATAGGTGATCAACTTGGAAAATTTGTTAGAATTATTGATAAAGGTGATAAGTTTGTCGTTTTTTTTGAATCGCCCGGGCATTTTTTAGGGCAAAAAATAACCGGTGTAAAACTTGCCAGAAAAAAATCTGAGAAAGCTTTATTATTGATTGAGCAGAAACAAAAAAAATCAAAGAATTATAGAGTGCTGGCAAAATTTAAACCAAAATTTTACGGAGAGTTTAATACAAGTGGTTTTTACTTTGAAATTTTCAAACACGAAAAAATTATTCACTTAAAAAGTACAGGAGAAAGTTCTCAACTTAAACAGTGTTTATCATTAAATGATTTAAAAGAGGTTTATTTAAACATTACTGTTCATCCTCTTGATATTACTAAAACAAAATCCGGATTAATAACTAAATTACTCAAACCTTTTGAATATTCAATTCCGGTATCACTTCAAAATTTTGAAACTACAGGTAATCCCGGTTGAAATTTTTTATAATTGACTTAAATTATTATTCATAATAATCTTACTAAAGCAGTTATTTAAGCGGAGTAATAATGTCATCATTAAGAGAAGAACACCGTAAGAAATTATATACATTTAATCCTTTTGCGTCAAAAAGGCCGGTTTATTTTGAGTATAAGCCAAAACCCGGATTTACACTTGAACCTGTAAAAGTTGTTAGTGGATTAAAATTAACTTCTCATGCAGCCACTCAATTGGTTAACCCCTCCACATGGGCTTTTTGGGATAAAGTTGAGATGTTAGAAGACAGGTCACCGGGAATGATTAGAGAGCAGTTTCTAATGGGCTGTAAATATACTTTATATCCGGCATTAACTGCAGCGTTTGGAACCGATGCCCCGCCTTCATGGAATTATTTATTGCATTTTGGTAGAAACTGGAAAAAGAATTTGAAATCGGGCAAACTCCCTGTTTTACTTATCCCCGGAGCAGGTGACCATGCTCATAGAGCTTATGCGGATCCATCGTATGGCATTCCGGGATTAAATCAAAGTTCCGGTATCGCGCAGTATCTTGATGCTGCTGGTTTTCCTGTATTTGCAATAACTTTTTCTCATCCACAGGGGTGTAATTTTATTCAATATGAGCAGATTTCCGGAGCAATAAAACGTATAAGAAAAGTGTGTAACGTAAATAAAGTTGACCTCGTTGCGCATAGCAAAGGCAATATTCCTGCCAGAATGTACGTTTCAAATATGGCCGGTGTATATTCTCAAGACCTCGTTTTCGGCAATGTTAAAAAATATATTACAAAAATGGGCATTGAAGAATTACAATATGTAAACGTTGTTTTTCCTGCTAAAAGATGGATGAGCCCATTTGCCTATGATGTAAGGCGTCTGGTACAACTTGCAGCTCCCAATAAGGGAATTGATTCTACTTTTAGAACTTTTTCCAGTTCAGCAGGAGCATTTGTCTCCAAGCAAGCTCCCATTCCTTTTGTCAGGTATTTTGTTAAAAGGGATTTCGCTCATGATTCAATTCAGGAATCAATATATTATGAGTATAATAATCCCCAGGAAAATAATTATTTTCCCGGCCAATGCCAGATACTTTATGATTTAGCTACTGAAGATGTTCCTCTGCAAAACACGTTGTCTTCTATGGATGCGGTTGAAAAAATGTATTACGGGGGCCATTCACTTATCGGAGATTCTTACGGCATTGAATATGCCATTGCGCAAGGAGGAAATTTAATTGATTATTTGCGTATACGCGGTACAAGTGAATACGTTGAAGTTGCAACTGCAGTTGGAACGAAAAACGTTGTAAATGTAACTTACGCGGGTTTACCAATTCCTATAATGTACGAGGGGGTTACAAGCGACGGACTGTTGTTTAAAATCAGCGCCGAGGATACGCGGGGGATTAATGTTTCAATGGGAGTTTATGAATTTCCAATAAATCACCTCGAAATGACTTATGACAGTAAAATTAGTGAATGGGTTGAAGATATTCTTTCTTATGAATAAGAAAACCTGCCGATAATATTATAGTGAAAAAATATATTTTATGCTTTATTTTAATAATATTGTTATCATATATTTGCGGTTCATTATATTCACAAATTAAATTATTAAAACCCAACGTTTGTATTTTGTATACAGAAAACATGAATTATTATTGTATTTTTAAACCCGGGGAGATAAGCTGCAATAAAATGATTTCTAGAAAGTACTTTGGGGAGAAAGTGATTAAAGTTTGGTTTTATTATGGTAAATATTGCCGTGAATTTGGTTTTAAATCATATTTAAAATAATATTTATGCATAGTTTATAAAATATTAATAAAATTTACTTTTAATTTTATTTAAAATATTGTAATATTTTTTATATGGAAAGATAAAATTATTTAAGTAATAGGGTTATTAAGCATTATTTATTTTAGAATTTTTATTAAAACAGGATAATATGGCAGAAGCAATAAAAGCACAAGCACCACAAAAGAAACCAACTATCGGTTTGCCTTCAAAATTTTTATTAACTGATGAAGGGTTATTGTATTTTTCCAAAAGAAATATTCCCGTTAGAGACCTTATAACATCAGAAGGCCGGCGTAAATCCGGTTTCCATTGGCAGAATTTTAAAGCTACTTTAGTGCAAAAAATGGTGGTTAACCGTTTGCTCGGTATGATTGACATTGACCGCACGGAATTTTTAACTAAACGCGATGAAGTAATTGATGTTACTAAACTTCTAGTATACGGTATTTTATATAAAAAGTTTAAACCTACCTTGAATGAAATTTTATTTAGTTCGGATATAATTGAGCAAATAAAAAAAAGTGCGGGCCGAAAAAATCTTGGCCCGGATTTTAAATTTAATCCTCAAATTGTTCAGAATTTTATGAAAACAAATTCTGAAACAATTAGGACTTTAAAAGAACTTTTATTAATTGACCCTTATGCCATAATTGATCAGGATACGGATTTAAATGATAGAAGCAGAGCTGAAAAGAAACGGATTATTCAAAGGTTTATAGAGCAAGTCGATGATAATACATGGTTTCTTCTCCATTTTATCAGCAAGAGTAAAGGAAAGTTTGAAGTAATTGAAAAAATAAACCGCGTGCTTTTATCATATGTAACGAAAACTAAAATAGCTGATTATATGGCTTTTATGATAATGGAATTGATGCAGAATGCTGAAAAAGCTCACTTTGAAAGATTAGCCAACCAAAAGAAAATAGTTATGCCTGATGACAGTATTGATAAATACTTAAAATTAAAACAGAATAGAGATAGAATTAATGGATTAGCAAGAAAAAATAATCAGTTTATTAATTTGAATTATAAGTTTGAAGGCGATGCATTAAGTTTAACAAGCAGGCTAAAACTTCAGATAACCATTACCAATAAAGGCGTAATGATGGAAAAGACCCGTAAGAGCCTTAATAAAAAGATTAAAGCGGAAATAAGAGAAGAGAGCCTTGCGAATTTCTATCAAGGTGATTCAGGGGAAAGACTTGGCGCCGGCCTAGGGTTATATTACCTTTCATATCTTGAAGATGCTTGCCGTGAAGAAAAAATGAAATTTGAAGCCCGAATAGTTTCTGATGACCGGAGAGAAGAAACTTCAGTTCTCATTACACTTTATATTTAACTGCAAAGTATTAAGATTTATTTAAATCATTTTTAATCTTGTTAGCCATATCCAGCATATCATTAAGAAAATCTATTTGTTTACCTTGTTTGTCCAGATATTGTTTTATAAAATCCGTATTATTAGTGACACCGAGTTCTCTGCCTGTAAATTGATGAATTTCCATTTTAACAGGTTCATTTTTTTCGTTGTAAGTAATATCAATATAATACCTTAGCGCCATTGCGCTGTTATAATATTCTTTCCGGGTTAGTTTATCATTTTCGTACATGTATGCGGTTGCTTCGGTTAGTCCAATATCCTTAAAAGTATTTCTTTGTGAGATAAGTTTATCATCTTGATAAATAAACTCATAGCGGCCTTGAAATTCGTTAACTAAACCTAGAAATTTTCTTTTATAGAATTTTACATCTAGTAGATTTCCATTTCCTGCATAATCATAAACATATTTATAGCCTTTTTCTATTTGAATTTTTTTCATTATTTATATTCCTTTTTTGTTATTATACTTAAAGTAACTTGTGAATAAAATCAAGGAAAAACTTATTTAATATATAAATAAGAGGATAGATTGTTGCTGCATCAAAATCAAGTATATATGTTATCTCATGCCGGAATGGTTAGAAAGCAAAATGAAGATTATATCGATATGATAAAAGGGAAAAATTTTTTCGTTTTATCCGACGGAATGGGAGGGCATAATGCGGGGGAAGTTGCAAGTAAATTAATCGTTGAGAGTATTCTTCAGAGTTTTAAACAATTTGAACAGGAATTAACAAATCCGGATAAAATAAGCAGTTTTTTAAAGACATCCATAGACCATGCAAGTAGAAAAGTTTTTGAGAAATCTCTTAATAATGAAGAACAAAAGGGAATGGGTGGAACAGTTGTTGTTCTTTTTTTGTATGATAAAAAATATTTTCTTTCATGGGTTGGAGATTCCCGTATTTATTTGCTTCATAAGAAAAGTTTAAAATTATTAACCAGAGATCATTCGTATGTTTGGCAGCTTTATAATTCAGGGAACTTGGGGTATAAACAGATGCGTCATCATCCTTTAAGGAACGTTATAACAAGGGCTGTTGGAAATAGCTATGAAGTAAACTCCGATTATTTATCGGGAAAATATCAGCCCGGAGATACTTTTTTACTTTGTTCGGATGGGCTTAACAACGAATTAACGGATGAAGAAATTAATAACATATTATTAAATAATGATAATATTGAAAACTGTGTTAAAGAGCTCGTCACTTGTGCCAATTCAAATGGTGGGGCAGATAATGTGAGTGTTATTTTAATTAAAACTGAATAGGTATAAAAAAAAGTCTTTTTTTAAATTATTTAGTGTAATATATTAATATTTAGTTTAAAATTAATTAGTGAGTAAATTTAAGGTAGATTAATGAGTGAAGATATTGTAAATAAAGACAAACTCGCCCAGATATTAAATAAGATACCCATATTTTCAAATATAAAAATTGAAAACGTACATGAATTAATTGATTTAATGAAATACGTTATTTATCCTGAAAATAAATTGGTTATTGAGCAGGGTGCCGAAGGTGATTCAATGTATATTATAAAATCAGGCAGTGTGCGTGTTACCCGGCTTGATGATGAAAACGAGGATGAAATACAACTGGCAGTACTTGCTGACGGTGATTATTTCGGGGAAATGTCTCTTATAGATAATATGCCCAGAAGCGCAAATATCATAACACTTGAAGAAAGTATAATTTTTAGGTTAACACGTAAAGATTTTAACAATTATATGGATAATCGTCCGGATGTGGCTGTTTCTTTTTATAGGACTTTTCTTGAAGAGACAACGTATAGATTTAGAAATATCATATCAAAATATACGTTTACAAGCCATGATTTAAAAACAACCTCCAGCGCACTGGATGAAATAAATAAAGATTTGAACTTTGCAAAAAAAATCCAGAACTATATGTTGAATAGAAATTTCTTGGATAATGCAGAGTTTCAGAACGTTAAAATGTCATATGTATATGATCCGTGTATCGCTATAGGTGGAGATTTATTAAACGTTATTATGCTTGATGATGATAATCTTGGAATTTTGCTTGCTGATGTTACCGGCCATGGAATTACTGCTGCTCTTGTTACAGGTGTTGTAAAAAGCGGTTTTACTTTAGTTTCCCGTGAAAACGGAAAAAATCCTGGGAAATTATTTAAAGAACTTAGTGAGCATTTACATCAGGTTGTAACCAGGTTATTTGCAACGAGTTACTATGGCGTATTAAATTTAAAAACTCTGAAAATGGTATTATCCAACGCGGGGCATCATCATCCTTTAATCTATAAAACCGGTAGTTCTGAAATCATTGAGGTTAAATGTAAAGGCCCCGGATTAGGAATGATACCCGGCGCTGATTTTAATGAAGTGGAAATAACTCTTGAAAAAGGCGATAAAATATTGTTTTTTTCCGATGGTTTTATTGAACAGATTAACGAAAATCAGGAAATGTACGGCAAAGATAAATTCAAGGAATTATATTATAAATTGTCTAAGAACGGCGATGAAAATATTTTAGATAGTATGATGAATGAGCTGAAAGATTATTCCGGCGATGTTCCTATACAGGATGACATTACTCTTGTACTTTTTGAATTCTAGTTAGCTTTTTCTTGACAAAAATTAAATTAAACAATAATATTCTTTACTTATGAAAAGGTTTATTTTAACTGTAATTTTAATACTAACTTGTATTAATCTATTTTCAAGAGAACTTGATGATCTTTTTGATATTGAACACCGCTTTGAAAATAGAAACGGCCCTTTACATACCAGAGTTGCTTCAATCTGGCAGGGTATAAATTTGACTTTTCAGGCTCATAGCGCCAATACTCTTAAAAAAGGTGAAATATTAGCAGGTTTTCAATTTCTATTATCAAACTTTTACTCCGAAACTTTGTATACAACGGATAACAAATATGAAATACATTCGGATGTTGAGACTTATCTATATATATTCGAGTTTGAATACGGCATCTTTGACTGGTTTACTGTAGGAGTAGAACTTGAATTTAAACATCATCATTCGGGAATTATGGACCCTTTTATTCAATCGTTTCACCGTACATTTAAAACCCCAAATGGCGGGCGAGAATATGCCAATGATGATAATCTTGATTTTAGAATTATTGATTCTTTTTCCGGTAAAACATTAATGTCAATAACCGACTATGTTTTTGCCCTTTCTGATATATTAATTAAAACGCGTTTTAGAATATTGCAAACAAATAAAAAAGAGTTTATCCTTGGTGCTATTTTGGGCTTAAAATTACCTACCGGCAGCCCATCAAACATGACCGGTTCCGGCAGCTTTGATTTTGGAGCGGGCCTGCTTATGGACATTGCGCCATTCAGCTGGTGGATTTTTTATGTAAATGTTTTTTATATAATTAATGGAGATTTTAAAGGCCCTAACGGTTTTGTTGTTGACCTTGCTAATAAAATGCAGCTTTTTGTTACTTCTGAATTTTTAATTTCCAATAAAACTTCATTAATTCTATCATTTAATATGTTCAATAGTGCATGGGATAAAATGAACGTGAAGACTTTGTATATGGATAAGATCTCCCAACGAATATCCGGTACAGGATATCAGGTTTTTATTGGTTTTAAATATAGAATTAGC
>CALGPD010000113.1 GCA_937960625.1 uncultured Spirochaetia bacterium
GTTATCAGCAGTGATGCTTATTCCGGTAATATTCATATCTTTTAAAGCTTGATTTAACTTTTCAAGCCCTATAGCATTTATAATTAAATCCGTTGCTGTTACATCATTGCATTTCATCATGATTCCGGCAAGTTCGCGGATAGTAAAAAATTTCACTCCGACATTGGAAATATCTTTCAATATACCCGTACCGTGAGTAATCTCAAGCCTGCCTACAACGAAACGTTGTTCAAGGTTTAGCTGGTTCTTTTCAGCAAGATAATACGCTGCTACTAAAACGGGAAGCCTGAGCATACTGCCCATATGGAATTTATTGAAGTTATTCTTACCATAACTTTTACCCGTTATTAAGTTAATAACCTTAATGCCCTTTTTAGCATTAATTAATCTATAATAATGCATTAACCTGTCTTTATAAGTTTCCTTTTTACAGGAAAATGTAAACGTTAACATTGTTGAAAGTAATATAACAATAAATCTATTCATTTTACACTCCTTCACTGTTATAATTTCTCTTATCTTTTGTAATACACGCATAAGCGCTGTGATTATGTATACTTTCAAAGTTCTCTGATTCAACCCTGTACCACAGAACGTTTTTATCTTGTTCAAGTTTTAAAGCAACATCCCTAACAATGTCTTCAACAAACATAGGGTTATTGTAAGCTTTTTCGGTTACGAATTTCTCATCCTCACGTTTCAATACGGAATAAATCTCACATGATGAGCAGGATTCCGCAATCCTTATTATATCTTCAATCCATATAAACTTGCTCATACGCAATGAAATTGACACAATACTACGTTGATTATGAGCTCCGGTTAAACTTATTTCCTTAGAACACGGACATAAACTCGTTACCGGTATCTGCACATTTAGTACGAAATCCTTGTTTTCATTCTCAACTTCAGCTATGAATTTACATTCGTAATCCATAAACCCTTTAGCGCCGGACACAGGCGCAGCTTTTTCAATAAAATAAGGAAATTCAAATTCAATATGAGCTCTTTCTGCATCGAGTCTATGCATTATTTTATCAAGCATTTCAGAAACAGCGTTTAATTGTATATTTCCTTTATACTCATTGAGTATTTCGATAAATCTGCTCATATGAGTGCCTTTAAACTGATGAGGCAGCTCAACGTACATATTTACCCGCGCAACCGTGTGCTGTGAAACTCTTTCTTTATCTTTTACCGTAATAGGGTATCTTATGCCCTTTACACCGACTTTATCAATTGCAATTTTTCTAAAGTCTTTTGAACCTTGAACATCTTTCATTTTACTACTTACTAAAAGTAAATTCATAAATAATATAACCTCATACGATATATATAGCAAATTCGCGTGTTAAAAATATGATTATTAATAAGTATAAAAAAAGGCCGTATTTAACGGCCTGATTGAGTATTGGAAGGGGAAAATTAGATGTTATGCGGCATCCTGATATAAACATTTCTGCCTGCATTTATTAAGAAGTTCGTTTGCTTTGGAAGAGTTTCTATACAACATTGCTCCTCGTGCAAAATACGCTGCCATAATAAAATTTCCTTTACTAAAGTGTTCTTTTGCATTCATCATCATGTTTGAATAAGCGGTGAAAGTTTCTTCTCCGGTTAATTCACTGTATAATTTTCCATTACGGTTGAAAACTCTATCCAGCATATCGAGTTTATTAAAAATTGTTTCTTTTTCGGAATTAACAAAAGCGCGTTCCTGATAAATCAATGTTACGCCTTTTTTAGTCCAAACGCGTAAAATACCTTTATTAATATCCGGCTTGTATGCTTTCATGAATATATGATATATTTTTCCTTTTACAATATCAAAACGCGTTACAAGGTTTAATCCATGCCGCCAGGAGTTTAGCAGCGTCTTTAAATATTTTGTATCTTTTAATGTGTCAATTTCCTCATTGTTTGGTGGATAAAATCTCATGATATTCTCCTTGTTTATATTTACTAACTATATTTTAATTCCTAACTTGGCTTAAATCACGACACAAAGTGGCGAAACGGAAAAAACTATTAAAGAAAAATATTTTTTCGCATAAGTATGTGTGGCTATTGTGATATGCTTTTTTTATATTTGAATTATGTTTAGAATAAAAATTACTTTAATAATCATACTTATAACTCCTTTTTCAGGTTATTCAAATCAGGTAAAAATCACTTCCTGCGGGGATATTATACCTCATAAAGACTTACAGCAGTATTGTTTAAGCAACGGTGGTTTCTACCTATTATTTAATAGGATTTCCAACATACTTCGAAAGTCAGATATTTGCGTTGCAAATTTTGAAACGTCAATAAACACAAAGCGCGGAATTAGCGGATATCCCCGGTTCAATGCATCCCCGTTGCTGCTAAAAGCAATGAAAAAAGCCGGCATTAATATTATATCGCTTGCAAATAACCACTCTCTTGATATGGGTAAAACGGGATTAATACAAACGCGGGAAGCCGCAGCCAAATACGGTTTTATTCACAGTGGAATAGCGAAAAATAAAGGCAAAAAATACGAACCGGTTTATTTTGTTAAAAAAAATATAAAATTCTCGTTTTTATCATTAACCACTATTACAAACGGTTTAAAAAATCCCGGAGCATATAATTCACCTAAAGTTAATATTTTCCGGTGGCGTAATAGAAAACAGATATTACATCAAATAAGAAAAATGCGCAGGAGCAGTGATTTCGTAATTATTTCCATTCACTTTGGTAGGGAATATATTGACAGGCCAACAAGAACGCAAAAAATCATAGCCCGAATGCTGATAAGGACAGGCGCGGATTTAATTTTAGGCAATCACTCGCATCATATCCAAAAACCTGAGTTTATCAACACAAACCGCGGGACACGCGCTTTGATTAGTTATTCGCAGGGAAATTTTATTTCCCACCAAAACCGGTTTATTAATTACAGAAACAGATATTCCCGAATTGCTAAACGCGGTGATTCCTTTTTATTAAACGTTTATGTTAAAAAAATGGGGAATAAAGCTGTTATTAAACGCGTTACTTTTACTCCAACATGGACATTAAGTTTTAAAATTGCTAATTCATTTGGATTTAAAGCCGTTGCTATATATAGAGAGTTGAAAAATCCATATATTAAAAATCAGCGTTTGCTTCTTTATTTTAGGCGCAGGCGTATAATAAAATTCATGAAAGGTTTTATTCTTGAAGAAAATATTTAGCAATAATGATTTAAAATTCATTTTACCGTTGATGGGCATTTTAGTAATCATCTCTACTATTTCTTTTTATCCTTCATTTAACGCAAAATTCCTTCATCAGGATTATAATATAATTTATAAAATAAAAAAACGCGGATTTAGTATTAATTATTTTGATTTTATTAAATCCGATAAACACATTAAACAATTAAAAAACAAAGGCGTTATTCCATATTACACACAAAAAGGGGTGAAACATAATTTCTTCAGGCCTTTATCTTCAATTTTCTATTTTTTCGAATACAAACTTTTTAAAAGAACGGTATCGTCATACAGAATTGTTAATTTTATTCTTTTCTTGCTCGCAATATTTGTTTTTTATGTCTTACTATCCAAATTCATATTAAAACCACAGGCATTAATAGGAACTGTATTTTTTGCTTTAGGGAAAACGCATTACGCACTGCTTAAAAATGCGTTCGCGGCAGACAACCTGCTTGTATTTATATTCATAATGGCTTCATTGTTCTATTTCTACAAATATTTTAACGAAAGGCGTAAGAAACATATTTATCTCTGCATTACTTTCTGTGTTTTATCTTTGCTGACAAAAGAAACGGGAATTTTCAGTATAATATTTATTCTAGCTTATGATACTTTATTTATAAGAACGGGAAAACTAATTAAGAGAATAAAAAACTCAATTTCAAAAAACTATTTGCTCTCGGGCATTTTAATATTTTATTTTCTATTTTATCTATTTGCAGGATTCGGGGCTTATTCTTTAAAATACATTTCTATATTAACACCGGGCAAATACCTGCTTTATTTGCCTAAAAGTATACTTATTAATTTATTCTCGTTGTTTTTATACATGCCGCAAAGAGGGTTCAGCGCAAATCCGGTTTTAGGATACCCAACCCTAACCATCGTATCAATACTTTTATGCGCAGTTGTAATTTTCACAGTTTTATATAATCTTAAAAAAAATTGGCAGTTAAAATTTTTTGCATTTATGCTAATAACACCGTTGTTATTGTACGTTGGAATTAACCAAAGCGAAACAAGCCTTCTTATTCCACAAGCCGCGTTTGCCGTTATCTCTGCAATTTTTATTTATAACTTTTTTAAAACAAGGTCCGGAAACCTGATTAAAAGGCAGACAATGTTAATCGGGGCTATTATTATCAGCCTCTTTACTATAATTTCTCCATTCTATAATAGATTTATAATTGAAAAGTATGAAAATATCGCAAAACTATATAAACCGGTCTCCGAACAATTAAAAGGCGTTTTCGGGGATGCGTTTCTTTCATGGAGAAAAACTCTTATAGTTCTGAACAATAAAGAACCTAAAATACTGCCGGGTTTTCACTCTAATCTTTTAATGTTAACGCAAACAGATAATTTAAAGTATCATATAATTAATCCTAATAATTACGTTAGAATAATTCCGGAATCAAGCAATTCCTTAATACTTGAAAGTTACCGGGAGTATGAAGAATTTTTTATTGGAAACGGGATTAATTATGAAACCAAATTTCTTTTAAACTATAATTTCAAAAAAAATCAGGAGTTTGATACTAAATATTATACCGTAAAAATATTAAAACTTCAGGCTGGAAAACCCGTTAAAATTGAATTGATATCCAAGGTTCCGCTGCATGATGATTCAATATTGTTTGTAAGGTATAATTCATTAAAACAAAAATATGAAATAAAACGTTTTACTAAAACAGGAAGTTTTAAATAAATTACTTTTTCTCGATGTACTCTTTAGCCGCAAGATAACCGATAAAATTCTGAGCACTTCTTCCGCAAGGAGTTCCGTGGTACAAGGTCCATTCTTCATAATTCTTGATTAAACCCTGTTTTCTATCATCAGAAGCAATGTTTATTCCTGCCTGTTCAGCGTGTAAATAAACCATCTTTGAGTACATTTCTTTATCAGGTTTAGCAAACAATAAAGTTAACCCGAAACGGTCGGTCAATGCTCTTTTCTCATCGTATAATTGTTTATCAAGCATTTCAAGTTTCTTTTCTTCATCATGGCGGTTATCTATTCTAATATCATCTGTAGTAAATTGTTTGTTAAACTTAACGAGTTCCTGTGTATTGGACGTTGCATAGATAAGCACGTTTTTAGGGCATTTATCCAGCATGTTATCAAGTATAACCTTATGGCGTTTATATTCAGGGTCGTCTTCCTCATAAGATAAATCATCAGGTGAAATTATAAATTTTTCTTTACGCCGGGCAAGAATCTCAATTAATATAGGTAAGTCATCCATATCTTCTTTGGTTATTTTAACAAGCCTAAGTCCCTGTTTTTTATATTCGTTTAATAAGGCTGTAATTACCGAAGTCTTACCACAGCCCCTGTATCCGTAAATTAAAACGTTATTTGCCGGTAAACCGTCTATAAAAGCTTTTGTATTAAAAACGAGTTCCTTAATCTGTTTTTCATACCCTACGATGTGTTCAAGTTTAATTTCTTTCTTAAAAGTATATCCTTTTAAATGTTTATCAATATTATCCCATTCAAAATAGTAGTAAAAAGAAATATCCCCATAACCTTTTGTATGTATATATGAATGAACATCATCGTATAAAGTTGACCAAGCCTTTGAAGTTAAAAATTTCTTTTTTAATTTGCCGCGGTCTACCGAATAAGGGATACCGGGTTTATTAAAATCTTTTACAGGTTCGATAAAGTATAAACTTGGAATTTTATCAAAAATCTTTTCGATTAAATTTCCCGATGGAATTATATCACTTAACAAACTTCCATATTCATCGAAAAACAATACAAAATTAAATTGAAATAATTCATGAAGGTTATCAAGAAAGTATAAGTATTCGCTTTTTATAATTTCAGCAATTTTAGATTTTTCAGTTTTATAAAACGTTTTGTTAAAAGAATTATCCATGCTTATTAATTTATCAAGAAAATAGTTTTCAAGTGAATTTGTTAAAGGCGTAGGCTCAAAGCTGTCCTGTATAGAAAGAAGTTTGTTAAAAAGCTTACGGTATAAAAATATACTAAACTCTTCTCCTTCTTCCGGGAATATAATATCCTGCTCAACCATGAAAGTAATATTCTCATCGGAATATTCTTCTTCCAATAAACTTAAAATAATACCAAGTTCTTCAAATAGACGTTTAATAATAGAAACGTATAATTCTCCTATTTCATCCTCAAATAAACCCATTGCTGAATTAATTTCATTTACACGCATTAAAATTCTACGGCTGATTGAATAAAGTTTAGTGGTTGTATCTTTAATTCTCTGTTTATCTGTTAACATATGTATTCCCGTTACTTTAATTATAACATTTTATAACAATAAAATATATGAAATACTTAATTTTCAGTAAAGAAAAATGTTATGCGCTTATTTATTTAATAACATTTCTTATAGAAAAAATATTTACTGTTTTAAATTTATTACTTTTAGAATGCAAAGTCTTTAAATACTTTTTAAATTATCAAAATTAGAGACTAATCAGCTATGAAAGAAAAAACTTACACAAAAACTAACGGACAAATAATAACGTATCTCCACGGTGGAGATGAAAATAAACCGGCACTCATGTTTCTGCACGGTATCACAGCCAGAGCGGAATTTTTTAACGATATATTCTGCTATTTTGAAAATGATTATAATATTTTTGCTCCTGATTTTGCCGGACACGGAAATTCTTATAGACGGATAGACTATTATTTTCTGGAAGATTTCTTACAGGACACCATGGAATTTATTAGAAACGTAGTTAAAAATAAATTATATATAATCGGCTATTCCATGGGAGGGCGCGTTGGAATGGCAATTACCGGAGAGAATAAAGACATTTGTAAAAAATTCGTTATTGTTGATGTAGCTCCCGATATAGATCCGATTGGCCTTGACATGTTAATAAAAACCCATCTTGAAACTCCGGAATATTTTGACAGCTATAATGAACTGGAAAATTATTTACGGACAAAACGGGGCATCAAGGATGATAAAGTTATTAAAAAGCAATTGAATTTTTATTGGAAAAAAAATGAACAAGGTAAAATAACGACTATTTATGATAAAAAAGTTTGGGATGTATCTCTTGAGAAAATCGGCAGGGATTGTGAATTTTTAAATAAAGCTGTAAAAAATATTGATATACCGGTTTTAATTATCAGAGGCGGGGACAGCCCCGTGCTTAACAAAGACGATGCTTTAAAACTCAAAAACAACCTTAAAAATGCCAAATTAATAGAAATCCCGGACACTACACATGCTGTAATTACAGAAAAAGCCGACATGTGCGCGGATTGTATAAAAAACTTTTTCAACGGCTAAAAAATTGAATGCAGATGAAAGACAATTTATAATCAACGTAAAACTTGCGCTAAAAAATTATACTGTCAAAAATTATCCAATTCATGAAAGTTATTCTCTTACAGACTATACAAAAGCCGCTGTATTAATTCCTATAATTTATTGCCGGAACGAATGGCATATAATCTTTACAGAGAGGTCTCATGAATTAAGAACGCACAAAGGCCAGATTTCCTTCCCGGGCGGAAAAGTAGATGAGACGGATAATGATATATGTGAAGCCGCTAAAAGGGAAGCATGGGAAGAAGTGGGAATTGAGCCTGAAGATGTTGAAATTATTGGTAGAATATCAACTTATCAAACTCCTTCAGGATATGAAATCAACCCTGTTGTAGGTATTGTTGAGCATTTTATTGAAAACCTTTCTGAAGACGAAGTAAACTTTGTATTAGCCGTGCCTATTAATCATTTGATGGATTACACCAACATGGAAATAATTTTATGGGAGAGATCTGGATTGAAATATCCCCTGCCCTTTTTTTATTATGACGGGCATAAAATCTGGGGTGCAACAGGGCTTATATTAAAAGATTTTCTTGACCATATAAAATCATATATAAAATATTGTTCTTAAAACTATAGAAAGACATCAAACAAATACTATAATAAAATAATTATTAAAGGACACCGGTATGATTGTAGAAAAAAAACGGCTAAAATTAAAACTAAACTTCACAACGCAAAACGGTTTCGTTTTAAAAAATCCTGAAGTTGCTTATGAAGAATACGGTGAAAACAACATGGAAGTTATATTAATAACACACGGCGGATTATCAAGTATGCATGCAGCGGGTATATACCAGGACAATCATAATGAGAACGGATGGTGGGACGAAATTATCGGACCTAATAAAGTTTTTGATACAAATAAATATAGAATAATCTGCGCGAATGCTCTCGGCAGTATGTACGGAACGTGCAGCCCTATTACAACTAATCATGAAACCGGAAATATATACGGAAACAGTTTCCCAACTATTACTTTTGTTGATCAGGTAAAATTTTTCAAACAATTTTTAGACGAACTCGGTATTGATAAATTATATCTAGCTGCCGGAGTTTCAATGGGCTCAATGCACAATCTACAATTGGCTGCCCTGTATCCCGATTTTGTAGGTGGAGTAATTTCCGTTGCCACGGCGGGAAGAATGCCTCCATCAGGAATTGCAATTCATAATTTTATTTCAAATACTTTAAAACTGGACGCTGCATACAACAACGGTAATTATAAAAAAGGCACTCATTTTAATAATCTTATAGTAATACATCAAATGGCAAAAATATATTATACACATGAGAGAGTAATTAAATCTCTTTGCTGGGATTCAGTTCAGGACGGGCCTAAATCTCAGGAGCAAAGAGTGAATAACATTAATCAATATTTGGAAGCAGGCATCGAACAGCGGATAAAAAATGAAGACCCTAATTGTATAATACGCATTCTACATGCAATTAACACGTATAATCTGGGGCTTGGATTTGACAAATATGAAACCGGTGTTCAAAAAATTAAATGCCCTGTATTACTCGTTAATATAAACACGGACCAGGAATTTCCGCCGCACTGGGCACAGGAAGTCGCGGATATAATTAATGATAAAAATCCATCACAGGCTGAAGTTAAAATTCTTGATTCCCCATGGGGTCATATCGGTTGCTTAAAAGAGACAGATGAATTTAAAAAAATATTTCCCGTTTTTATGAAAAAAATAGAAAAAATATTGTAACGTTTAAAAAACAACTTTGATTTTTTTCTGTTAAATTCCAAAGGATTTCAATAATTTTACGCGTATACATAATATCAATTTCACAAATCTTTATAATTTTTTTTAAATTGAAATTATTATTATAAAAAACATTGAGATTGAATTATTTTTGTGTATACAAAGGAGTAATGTATGGCAGAGATTAAACCGAACAAAGTTGGATACATTTACGTTGATGATTTTAAAATATATTACGAGTACTTCGGAGAAGGCAACAAAGAAACGTTTTGTTTAATGAACGGAATAGCAATGTTCACGCGCTCATGGTATAACTTTTTACCGCTAATTCATCCTGAATACGATGTAATACTTTATGATTTTCCAGGACAGGGAAATTCCTCATCCGATGACGTTCCCTATGACATCGAACAGTTTTGCCGTTATTTAACAATCATCATGGATGAATTGAAAGTAGAAAAAATACATCTAATGGGAATTTCATTCGGCGCCCTTGTTGCCGCTGACTTTGCCCGGTTATATCAGGATAAATTGCATACATTAACTCTTTCCGGAGGGTTTCTAACTTTCTCTGAAAATTTTATTTACAGCGCGGAAGTTGGAAAATATATTCTTGAACAAGACAGGCTGGATATATGGGGTAAATTGATTTATTCATTAATATTCAGTGATGGCTTCATGAAAAACTTTATGAATATGTTCGACAGCATGCAGGAAAGGTTTATTGACCGGTATAAAGACAGAAAGCAGGCAATAACGAGATTACTTCAAACAGAACTTGATTACACAAACAATCTTGAAAAAAATCTTCAAGATTATAAAGATATAAAAACCCCGGTATTAATATTAGTCGGTGATCAGGACAGGGCAACGCCGCTTTGGCAGCAAAAGGAAATGGGAGACATTCTTCCTAATTCCCGTCTGGAAGTTGTTGAAAATTGTGGACACGTTGTATATATTGAAAAATCTGAAATGTTTTTTGAAATGATGAAAAAACTCGCTGCTGCTAAAAGCACGGATTTTTAAAACCTTTTTTCAAAACTTTAATTCTTGTTGTTGCATATAGTACTTACGGAACATATAGAAACGTAATCTAAATTAAAACTAAATTTATTTTGTGTGCAATCTTACGGTTCTATTGCGGATTCTAAAAACATTTAGCGCCATTTTCAAAAATTCTACTTAGCCGAAGTAACGTTCAAATTTATCTTCAACCATTTGAGAATTAACCGGCTTAACTATATAAATTCCGGAATCTCCTGCAAGGTTAATTTTATCTCCTGCGCGGTTAGGAGAACCATCGGGTTCAATAACGACTTGAACAAGAGGTTTCATGGGCAGTTTAGTAGACATGCTTACCTCAGCGACGCGTCCGTCACTCAACTGAACATATGAACCGATTGGATAATACGATAATACGGATAAAAAGATTTTTAAAAATTTTGGGTCAAACTCACCCTGACAGCCGTTTAATATATGCCTCATTGCGTCGAAATATTGATGTTTGTCTCTGTAAGTACGCTTTGTAATCAACGCGATGTATACGCTTGCAATCTGCACTATTTTTGTTAAATCTGAAATAGCAGTTCCCTGTACTTTTCGGGGATAACCTTTTCCGTCGTTTCTTTCATGATGCTGTAATACAATCATGGCAACGTCTTTAGTGAATTTACCGCTTTCTGATAATATTTTATATCCGATTAGAGTGTGCGTTCTTATTATATTATATTCTTTGTCAGTGAGTTTTCCTTCTTCAAGCACCTGTAAGAGTATATTTGTAACATCAG
>CALGPD010000114.1 GCA_937960625.1 uncultured Spirochaetia bacterium
GTTAACTGTATAATTTTAGGCAGGGCAGAAGCATTTGCAAGTAAAAATTCAGTCGGCTCATCAATCCTTGACGCATTAGGAATGGGTATTGGATTTACTTTGTCACTAACTGTTCTCGCTGTTATCCGTGAAGCGTTAGGCAGCGCAACCATAACGTTTAAAATAATGGGCGCAGGGTCTATTATTAAACTCGACCAATTATTTAAATTTATTGGTTTATGGAGCCACGGTAAACCGGCGAATTTATTAATATTTATTTTACCTGCCGGAGGATTTTTAATTCTCGGATTATTACTCGGTATAATTAATAAAATACTTGAAACGTATAAGGATATTCAGGTTAGGAAACTTATCAAAATGCAGGAAAAAATTCACGAGGAGCGCGGATAAATGGAATATTTTTATTTGTTCATTGGTGCAATATTCGTTAACAATATAGTTTTAACAAAATTTTTAGGCATTTGTCCGTTTATAGGCGTATCCAAACAAATTGATTCCGCTATCGGAATGGGATTTGCGGTTACTTTTGTTATGACTATGACATCACTGGTAACGTATATATTAAATAAATATGTTCTTGTGCAGTTAGATATAACGTATTTACGCACACTCATGTTTATTCTCGTTATTGCTTCTCTTGTGCAGTTTGTTGAGATTGTAATACATAAGTTTTCTCCAGCTCTCTACAAAGCGCTTGGTATTTTTCTCCCTTTAATAACAACGAATTGCGCGATATTAGGTATTGCACAAATCAATGTTATGGAAAATTTATCATTTGCAAAGAGTTTATTAAACGGTTTTGCTTCAGGTATCGGTTTTACACTTGCTTTAGTATTGATGGCCGGAATGCGTGAAAAAGTAGAGAAAAGCAAAGTACCCGCGTCTTTCCGCGGCGCGCCTCTTGCATTTATTCTAGCAGGATTAATGGCTTTAGCGTTTCAAGGTTTTGCGGGTTTAATACCGGGCTAGGTTTAATATAATGTTAATTTTTAGGAAAAAGGAGTTCCTATGTCATTTATGATAATAATTTTTTCAGTCATTTCCATGAGTATTGTTGCATATCTGCTTGGCATGGGTCTTGTGTTTTCATCAAAGAAATTCGCTGTAGAAAAAGATGAACGCATCACTAAAATAGAAAACGTATTGCCTCAAACCAACTGCGGTGCATGCGGTATTCCTGGCGGTTGCGGTGGATATGCACAGGGAATAGTTGAACAGGGCCTTGATATAAACTTATGTAAACCCGGTGGTGAGTCAGCGATTGAAGCTATCGCAAAAGTTTTAGGCATGGATTTTAACGCAGATTTTGAAAAAGCCGATGCTAGAGTACATTGTAAATCAGATAATAGTACTGCATTGTTAAAATATGAATATAACGGCATAGACGATTGTATCCAAGCTTCAACACTTTTTGGGGGGCAAAAGGTATGCCCTTACGCCTGCTACGGTTTGGGGAGTTGTATCCGGGCATGCCCGTTTGATGCAATAACTATTTCTAAAGACAGGGTTGTGAGAATTATTGATGAAAAATGTACGGCATGCGGTAAATGCGTTGAAATATGCCCTTCACAAGTAATACACCTCATTTCTTCGAAAATGAAAGTTTACAACGGATGTTCGTCAGTGGATAAAGGCGGCGAGGTTAGAAAATATTGTACTGTGGGATGTATAGGGTGTATGCGTTGTCAGAAAGTATGCCCCGCGGACGCGGTTCATGTTGTGAATTTTAACGCTGTTTTTGACTCATCAAAATGCATTAACTGTAACAAATGTTTTGAAAGCTGCCCCACAGGATGTATACGTTCTTATATTGAGCCGACATCACTTCAGGATTTAGAACCTTCAGAAAAAGCTGCTAAGGAAGAAGAAGAAAAAATAGAAAGCGGAAAATAATCCGGTTGATTTTTTGCTGTTTTTATAGAACCAAAGCACAATGTCAATGATTGTTAAAGCATGGAATTGTTAATTATTTTATAACCGTAAAATAAATACGGTTTAAAGCAAGAATTAATGCTGCAATACTTTTTTTGGCCCACAGATAACACATAGGGGATCGAATAAAGCGTAAATCATTAACTTAAAGCAAAGCATCGTGTTTTATTCTTCGCAGCCTTCCTGTTATATTTTTAACTCTTTTTAACTTGAAGACGCGAAGAATTTGAAGATAAAAAGTATTAATCCTTTCTCATGGGCGGTTTATAATCACCTAACGGGCCATGATAACGGGAAAGGTTTTGCGTTTTATCTTTGAATTGAATCGCGTCTTTGGGGCAATTGTGTAAACAACGCATGCAGTTTGAACAGTTTTGCGAGAAAATTATTTTATCATCAACAAGAGAAATATTATTCATTGGGCAAAACCTTACGCACACCCCGCATTTGATGCATTTTTCATCAGCAGCAAGGCCTTTTGCAAACGATTTAGTGCCCATGTTTGTAAACATCCAGTAAATAGGATGCATCATACTGAAACTTTTTGTTTTTGCTTTACGGTTCTCATCTAATATCTCAGGTATATATTTTTTCACTTGTTCAGAAATTTTATCAGTTAAACCGTTTGATTTTATTTTTTTGCTTGCGGGATAATTTGACGTTGCTTTTATTAAAAAAGCGCCTTTTACATCGAACCCTTTTTTCTTAAGTTTTTTACCTATAATGCGTTCTGATTTGCCGGACGCTCCTCCTGCTGATGTAAACACAAACGCTTTTCCGTTGTTTGCTTTATTGTTTTTCAGAAAATTTTCAATAAAGCTGTTAAACGGTTTTGGCGGACCAAAAGCATAAATAGGATAGCCGAAACCGTATAAATCGTATTCCCCGGAAAAATCATTTGAAATAAAATCAATAGGTTTTAATACTGTTTCATAACCATTAGCATCGAAGTTATTTTTAAACTCCCGTGCAGTATACTCGGTGTTACCCGTTCCACTAAAATAGTAAATGATTGCTTTTTTCATATGCTCTCCAAATTTAATATAAGTATATTATAATATATGATATGGAATTTTGCAATAAAAATTTATTGTAAATTGATAAAAAAATATCGAATTTCGTCTATTTTTTGTTGTTTTTTTATATTAACGTGAATTTCGATTTATTAAAATTTTTATTGAACCAGTCAAGTTTATGTCACCCTTGAGTGACAGTAAAGCAATCCACATTTAGTTTATCTGGGATGAGATTGCTTCGTCGCATATGCTCCTCGTAGGTGACGTGGGTTTGTAACATAAGTGGGCTCTCTCACAAGGGTTAAGTCACCTTTAAGCCAAGCGACGCAATCCCATTTGGTTTTATCTGAAACGAGATTGCTTAGTCTCTTACGTTCCCCCCAGCAACATATTTTTTAGAAAATTGTTGGAATTTTTTAAAATCGAGATTCACGTTATTAAGTTATTTTAACAGCACTAAGAAAAAATTAAAGAATAGACAGAGGAAAAATTTCACACTGATTCCAATGATTAATAGGATTAGTTTTAATAGGGAATTTTTATTGTCAAATGCCTTATTTTGTTTGGTGTTAACAGAAAAGGTCTTTATTATCTCCGGCTTTATAAATAAATTTAATTGAGAAAATCTATTAATAAAAATATACTAATTATAATCAAAACCTAAATCCTCCTTCACCGCCTATAAAAAAGAATTTACTTTTATCAATGTGGTTTTCTATACCTGTTGACACATCGTATATATCATAGACCTTGGCAAAACCTATTTTTACCCTAATAGCGCCGTAAAGAAATCTTCCTAAAAGTCCAAACACAAGTTCACCTCCAAAATCCATTGTATTGAATTCTGCTTTATAGCTTTCATAATACGGCCCGGGGTTTGTCGAATGGGTACCGCTTTTAGATAATTGAAAATCAACGTAAATACCTGCGCCGAAAAAAACATAGTCGTTAATCATTATTGAAAAAAGAGTACTAAAACCGAGTTTGCTCATTACAACGTAATAATCAACAAAAGGGCAGGCAGTGGCATGAATGCTGATTTGAAATCCCGGTCTTACAGAACTTCCTTTTTTATAATATTTAGCATATGTAATTCCTCCAAATATGCCAACTCCACCGGTAAAATAATTAATTCCACCTTTGAATATAATAGAACTGCTTTTATCAAAAAAACTATTTGAACTATAATCATAGCCCGGTTCATTCCCGGGTTCATATACATTACTACTTTCATACTTTTTTGTTTGATTATTTTCCTCTGTAAAAACGTTTGCTGAGACAAGCAAAATTAAAATCACTATAAATAAAATATTTTTTTTCACTTTATTATCTCCTTTAAAAAGTTATTAAATCAAATAATGTGCCAAGTTTTGATGTTTTTATTTGGTTTCTCAGTAATAAATTACGTTTATAATTGATATTTTTAATTCTTGAATATTGCAATATTGATACACTATATGTGAATTAATAATACATATTAGATAATTATAAATTGTAATTATATATTTCTGCCTTACCCGTTGTAAATACATTTCTTGACAAAAAGCCGT
>CALGPD010000115.1 GCA_937960625.1 uncultured Spirochaetia bacterium
CAATAATACTCTATGATTATAATGAATAATATATTATTTCAAAAAATTTTAGCTTTGAAAATCCGGTTTGAAGATTTAATTATAATTATTTTTTCTGTAATAACCATGACAATAATTATTATTTTATTCTATCTCAGGATGAATATTCAAAATAAAAAGCATACTACAAAACTTTTTATTGAGCTTGAAATATTGATGGCTGATTTACGGAAAGCAATCGACCGTATAAAATTATTCAAAAGAGATGATTTTAAAACGGAAATCATAATTCACGAACAAAACTATACCCGGTTTAGGGAGCTGGTAACTAATATTCAAAATTCCAGACATAAAAATAAAAATTTGAAAAGTATTTTTGATATTGAAAAAAAAATGAATATTGATACTAATACTATTAAACGAAAAATCAGAAAAGAAATAAGAACCATTATTTCATATTTGAAATAAAATCAAAATTTTCAATTTAGGGATAACATGATGCAAAAAGGTATAATTATCATAGTAATATTTCTACTATCAACGTTTTCTTTTTCTATGAAGAAAAAACGCGTTTGCATTAGTTTAATTAAAACGTATAACGTAAAGCATTCAGAAATTAAACTTGTAAATAAATTATTAGCCTCCAAAATCATGAGATATAATTTATTCACAATTGCTGATAAACGCAGATATCAAAGGCATATTAAAATTTTAAAAATGACTGAAAATTACAGGGAAAGAGATCTTTCACCGAGAAAAAAAGCTATTGAAATGGCAATATGGTTAAATGCCCGGTTTCTTGTTTGGGGAAAACTCATTTTCCATTCAAAAAAATATCATTTAAAAATAGGCATTATAAATACATTAACAGGTAAAATGTTTAAAAGTTTTTCTCAAATAGCAAAAAGCCCCGGAGATTTTTCCATTATAGCTAACCATGTCTCAAACTCGCTTTATTCTCATTTAAGATACAGTTATTAATTTTATAAAATAATCTTTCTGAATTAATAATAGCCTGTATTTGCTATGTAAACTTTTTTAATTTCTCCGGTAATTAAATAATACTATGCGTTGTTATATAACAATACTCACGTTTAATACGTTAGCCGGAGAGTATCTTGAATATTTTAATATATGAAGAAAATCCTGATGATACTGTAAAAATTCAGGAAATCTTAAAAAAAACAAATCAGCCTGTTATTAAACTGACTTCAACAAATACTTTGCAGACATTTGAAAAGAAAATTCTTTTCGATTTATTCGATGCAGTATATTTTAAGTTAATATCAAATAATACCAAAAAAATTATGGACATTGTTTCCGGCATCCACGGCAACCCGCCCCCTGTTATTGCTTATTGTGAAAGCATCAACCATGAAAAAATTCAAAATGCGTTCCGGCTTGGAATACAGGATTATTTTGTAATTGGAGAGAACACGGGGAAAGAAATTTATAACAAAACCAAATACGCGATAGAAAGAACAAAAATCAGAAACAAATTACGAAATGATTATAATTTTTTAAACTTATCTCTAATAGCCTCAAATGAAGGGTTCATAGACTGGAATATAAAAACGGGTAAAGTTTATTTAACTCCCGGGTATACTAAAATGCTCGGTTACTCACTTATAGATTTATCTGATAATATCGACTCTGCACTATTCTCTCTTCTTCATCCCGAAGAAAAGGACGGTGTTCTCAGTACTATAAATGGAACATTAGTCAAAAAAAACGCTGTCCAGCTGCAATTCAGGCTGAAAAAGATAGATGGTGAATATATCTGGGTAGAAGCCAGGGGCAAAGTATTGGATAGGATTATTTCTGAGCCGATTAGAATTATTTTTACTTTTAATAATGTCACGCAAACCCAACTAATGAAAGATAAAATTCTTAAACGCCTTCAATATGAAGAAACAATCGCTGAATGTTCAAAACAGCTTTCATATAATAACGATACAAGTTTTGTCTTAAATCTAGTACTTGAATTGCTTTTAAATGTTTCTAATTCTGACAGGGCTTATATTTATGAAAATTACCAGGAAAACGGTAAGGATTTATTTTCGAAACTAAAATATGAAATTTGCAAATATAGCGTTAAATCACGAAATGAAAACAAAAATTTGATTATTACAGACTATAAAAACAATTTCAACCGTTGGAAAGAAACATTATCAAAAAAAAGTTTGCTTTGGGGTGATGTTGAATCATTTCCCGAAAGCGAAAAAAAAATATTAAACCATAAACAAATCAAATCCATTTTAGTGCTCCCGATTTTTATAGATAAACAATGGTACGGATATATCGGTTTTGATTCAATTCATAAAAAAACTGAATGGTTAGACGCTGATATCCGGTTGGTTCTCATTGTTTCTGACATGATAGGAGCATTTTTAAACAGAAAAAAAACTGTACATGAATTAGAGTTAAGTGAAAACCAATATAAAAATTTAATTAATAATTTACAGGAAGGGCTCTGGGTTATTAATAAAAACAATATAATAACTTATGCAAACGGAAAAATTTCTTCAATGCTTGGGTATAAAGTTGAAGAGATAATCGGCAAACATATATTTTCTTTTTTGGATAAAGAAGAAACAAATAAATTCAGGTATTATAATGATCTGATACGAGGAGGTAAAAATGAACTATATCATCTTGCCTTAACCAAAAAAGACGGAAGTATAATTTTTACAACTCATGCTTCAGGGCCAATCCAAGATAAAAATAATAAATTTATGGGTTTGATTTCAGGAATTATTGATACAACGAAAATGGAAAAGTCTAAAATTGAACTTGAGAAACAAAAAGAAAAGGCTCAAATGTATCTCGATGTAGCCGGTGTATTAATTATGGTAGTTAATACGAATTGCATAATTGAATCAATAAATCAAAAAGGATGCAAAATATTAGGCGGTCAGGAACAAGAAATTATCGGATTAGATTTAGTCAAACATTTTATAGTGGATAATGAAAAGGAATATATGAAAAGTATTATCAAAAATATATTGTTTGGGGTTAAACAAAATTCATTTTTTATAAAAAATACTATTCGAAGTTTGACCGGAGATATAAAAATAATAGAATGGCAGAATTCTATATTAAAAGACGGTAACGGTAAAATCCAGGGTTTTTTATGCTCCGGAAAAGACGTTACTATGTTAACTAAAGCAATAAATGCTCTCGAAAAAAGTGAAGAAAGATTGGGCTTAATAATTAGAGCGACTAATGATGCTATTTGGGATTGGAATATACAGGAAGACAAAGTATTTTCATCTCCAAAATGGCATACTATGTTGGGATACCACCCCGCGGATTTTGAAGTAAGTTTAGAAATGTTAAAAAAACTATTACACCCGGATGATATTGATAAAACATTACAATATATTGATGAAAAAATTCACAAAGGCGAGTATTTCGAAAAAGAATTCCGCCTAAAAACAAGGTCAGGGGACTACAAATGGATATTAGCTAAAGGGGCAGTAGTAGAATTTACTGACAGCGGAGAACCCCTAAGGATGGTAGGAATTCATACTGATATCGACGAAAAAAAGAAAAACGAACAAAAAATAATTAACAGCGAAAAGAGATTTCAACTCGCAATCAATGCAACAAATGATATCTTATGGGATATAAATTTTAAAGATAACTCTATGTATTTAAGCCCGCATTTTTACACCCTGATGGGATATGATACTAAAGAGTTTAAGCCCTCAATCGAAAATTTCAGAAATATAATTTATAAAAAAGATAAAGAATCAATTTTAAACAAAATAAAATCATGTTTATCGCAAAGTGATAAAAATTATAATGTTGAATACCGTGTAAAAACAAAATCCGGTACTATTTTGTGGGTAAAAGAAAGAGGAAAAGTTTTTAGCAGGGATAAAAACGGTGCTCCAGTCAGAGTAACGGGTATAATTTCTGATATTACTTATAGAAAAAATATTGATCAAAAGAATTTAGAATTATTGGAAAAAATAAATAAAATGAATGAAGAACTTGAAATAAAAATTAAAGAAAGAACTAATGAACTTGAAATTGCTTTATCTACTGCCGAGAAAGCGAGTGAGTCAAAATCAGTTTTTTTAGCCAACATTTCACACGAACTCAGAACTCCGCTTAACTCTATAATTGGTTTCTCTCAAGTACTTGAAGAACAATATTTTGGAGAATTAAATGAAAAGCAAATGGAATACATTCTTGATATTCTGGATAGCGGTAAACATTTGCTATCTCTGATTAATGATATCCTTGATTTATCAAAAATTGAAGCAGGGAAAAGTGATTTGGAAATATCAGAAGTAAATATATCGCATTTGATTGAAAACAGCTTAACCGTTGTAAAGAGTATGGCTTATAATTCAAATATTGAATTAAAAACTAATATTAGCAATTCACTTTCAGAGATTATATTAAAAATTGATGAAAGAAAAATAAAACAGGTCATTTATAATCTTCTATCAAATGCCGTAAAATTTACACCGGAAGGCGGAATTGTCGAAATAAAGGCCGGTATTAGTAATCATTTATTAAATGTGGAGATAACAGACACGGGGATAGGAATACCGGAAAATGAAAGAGAAAAAGTTTTTTCTAATTTCTATCAGGTAAAAAGTGAACACGATACGAAAACCCCAGGTACAGGACTTGGGCTGCCTTTAAGTAAAAAAATAATAGAAATGCATGAAGGAGATATATGGGCTGCCGAAGGCGATAATGGCTTTGGAAGTAAATTCATTTTTACTTTGCCAATAAAATAGATTTAAAATATTTTTATTTTTTTTTATTAAGAGGATTATTTTGAAAAAGTTAATTTTAATTGCGGATGATGATAATAAAAATCTAAAGCTGCTTAGGGATATATTTAACCGGAACGGATATGACACTTTAGAAGCTAAATCGGGATATGAATGCATTAACATTGCAAAAAATTATTCTCCTGATTTGATCTGCCTTGATATTTTTATGCCCCAACTTGATGGATATGAAATAATTAAAAAATTGAAAGTTATTAACAGCACTAAAAAAATTCCTATTATTGTTATTTCAGCCAATGCAATGCCTGAAGATAGAATGAAAATTTTAAATACCGATTGCAATTTGTATCTTAGCAAGCCAATTGATATAAATGAATTACTAAATGAAGTTAAAACCCTGTTATCAGGGAATCTGGAGAACTAATATGGATAAACCAGAATCTATTTTAATTGTTGATGATGACCAAAAAAATATAAGAATTATAGAAGCTATGCTGCTTCCGGTAAAAAGATATAATCTAATTGTTGCTGCCAGCGGACACGAGGCACTAAATAAAACTGTTGAATATAAACCGGACCTAATTTTACTCGATGCAATGATGCCGAAATTAAACGGTTTTGAAGTTGCCCAAAAACTTAAAAACAATAAAAATACAAAACATATTCCAATTATAATGGTAACCGCTTTAGACAGCACTGAAGACAGGGTTAAAGCTATTGAAGCGGGGGCGGATGATTTCATTACAAAACCAATTGAGAAGAATATATTGCGTGCAAGAATTAGTTCATTGCTAAAAGTAAAAGCATACCATGATCTCTTATCAAATTACACGGTACAACTTGAAAAGACAGTAACAATCAGAAATAAAGAAATAAATGAAGCTTATGATAAGTTGAAATATTCTACATTAGATACGATCTACCGTCTTTCCAGGGCGGCTGAATATAAAGATGATATGACGGGCTCTCATATTTTACGTGTTAGCCGATATGTAGGTTTAATATGCGATGCTTTAGGATTAAAAGAGCGTGAGTGTGAAATAATTAAAATCGCAGCTTCAATGCATGATGTTGGAAAAATCGGTGTGCCTGATGAAATATTATTAAAACCGGATAAACTCGATACTGATGAATGGGAAATTATGAAAAAGCATACAATAATAGGTGTGGAAATTTTAGGCGGTTCAAATAATGAATTATTAAAAAAAGCTGAAATTATTGCTCTGACCCATCATGAACGCTGGGACGGTAAAGGTTATCCGCATGGATTATCCAGACAAGCTATTCCTATCGAAGGAAGGATAGTTGCAGTCGCGGATGTATTTGATGCTTTAATATCAGAAAGGCCATATAAAAAAGCATATGATATAGATAAATCATTTACAATTATTAAACAAAGTTCCGGTTTTCATTTTGATCCTGCTGTGGTGGCAGCCTTTTTTAAAGTTGAAAAAAAAATAGTAGATATAAAAGAGCAATTTATTGATGCAGGAGAGTGTTCACTTTATAAACTTATTAAACAGATTTCAAGTAAAAATTAACAATTTATTTGGCAATTACACCGCATATTCATATATATAGGAAAATAAAAAAAATATTGACGCGTTAATTTTTATCAATTATTATGATAAAGTGAATTTTCAAACTATAAATAAATTTAACGGATACAAAGCATGGGTGAAGAAAAAAGATACTATGTTAGAAAAAATTCCAGCTACCAGCTTACTGTAAAG
>CALGPD010000116.1 GCA_937960625.1 uncultured Spirochaetia bacterium
CATATAAAACGCCTGAATATAAGGCATTATATAAGTGTGTGAACCTACACGGTTTAAACCTTTTATTGTGCTTTGCCGTACCGTGAAATACGGATGCCGCAGCTTATAATAATCAGGGTAATAATGTGACGGATAAACCATGGGGCAGATAACATCAGCGTATTTAGACATGTATTCAAGCTGCTGCCCGATTACATCGCCTCTATTATATACAATGCGTCCGAACACATCAGTCGCAAGGGGAATATCAGGATTATTAATTCTGTTTTTAACCTTATGTAATAATTCTGCTATAAAATTATACTTCCAGCGTAAAGATGCGCCCCGCCAACCGTCCGCGAAACGGATATAATCAAGCTGGATTTCTTTAAACCCGGCTTTAACAGACAAGTCAACCAACCGGTAAATAGCGTTAATATGCGCTCTTGTAACGTGCCGGGTTTTTAAGCCGTACTGAAAAGCTACAATTCTTGCGATAGGGTAAATACCCGCGTCAATGCACATTTTCACGGTTTTAGGGTTTATAACCGGCCTCATGCTCCGGTAAGGCGCGACATCAATTACCATGCAGTTAATGTGCGCTTTTTTAGCCCTTGCAATCAGTCTGCGCATTTTTCTTACGCTTCGTCCCGTGTTAACGTGTAAATAAATCCCGCGCAGGAATTTTTTCGCAAGCTTAATTCCTGATTTGTGCCTAGGCATAATATTATCCCCGATAGTAAAATGCCTTCTTCTGCGTCTTCTTCGTCTTTTTCTTTTTGCTGAGTGCGAATCAACGCCTGATAATGATATTGATAAAATAAATATCAATAATATAGTAAATATGTTTTTCGTTTTCATACAATTCCCGTTTTTATATTTTTTCGTAAATTTCCCCTAAATATAAGTTATTATATCGGTTATGGGCAAGGAAAATTAAGTAAAATATTAAAGGTCATCATCATCCAGAGGTAAAATGTCATGCATGGCATTTAAAGGCATTAAGGATTCAGGCAACAGAAATTCAACAACGCTCGTTTCATCTTCAACGAAATTTTTGTTTAATTGAGTAAGCGTTTCATGCAGTTGTTTTAAATGCGCAAATATCTGTTCATCCAATGCCGCTTCAAGAACCGCGGTTGATTCTTTAGTGAAGAAATCCTTAAAAGAAGTTTCATAAAAAGAATTTTCTCCGGGAAGGCGCACTCGTATTTTAGAATCAAGAATATCTTGGGGGGAAATTAAAGTTCCTCCGGATAAATATCTCATGTTAACTTCTCCTGATTTATTGCTTATTATATATAATAGTAATAAAACCGGATATAAGGAATATTTATTTCGTTATTATTTTAAAAACGTTTAGAAACTAAATAGCATTTGAAAACTTAGTTTAAAATTTGTATTTGTTTTCAGCTTTCATTTCGTTGTTGATAAAGTGTATGTATATTACAATGTTAAAATATAGTGCGTGAAAATTTTTCAGAAAAAATCCGGATTTAAAAAAATCACTCAAAATCACGTAAATGTTTGTCAATATAGTCAGCGCGGTGAAGAATTTGGTTCTGCATGCGGGATAATACAATTACTACGTTTTTTAAATACCTAACAACCAATCTGTCTGTGCGCAAATCAGTAAACGTGAGTGTGGAGTTTTTGCCGTTTAAAGCGAGTTCAACCTCGTTGTCCCGCCAATGGTATTGGTAGTTGTTATATAAAATAGGCGAGCCGTATAACCGTTTGAATTTTTTATATAAATGCCGCATAAACCGTTCTTCGTTCTTAGGAAGATAGGTATCATTAAAACTGTATCTATCAACAACGTAAAATCTTGCATAATATAACACACCGCGGTAAAAGGCAAGGTCAGCGCGCCTTACAAACGGGTTGAAGTTTTTCAACATGATTCTATATTTTTTCCAGCGTTTGAACTTTAGGGGGAAATCCGTTGTAAGCCATTTTCCTTTTGAAACGGGTTCAAGAAAACTTTTGTAAAGTTTGTTTTGCAGAAACTTTAGAAGCCTGTTGTATGTCCAGTTTCTGTATGCCCGGATTCCTTCAAGCACAGGGCTGAAACGCGTTATAAATGATTCAATGGTTAAATTGCCCGGAAATATATTCGCGTTGTCTTTTATGAGATTTATTTTATACTTTTGTTTAAGTGATTGTTTTAAATCTTTAAGCGTTGTCCCAATTAGAATTTCACGCACACCGGGTTTAATTCCCGTATAATAAACCCGGGATTTAGTGTTATCCTGATCATTTTGCGCTGTATTCATAATCATAGGTATACACAATACAAATATAATATGTAATAGAATGCGTTTCACTTAAAAAATACCTCATATATATTATCGTAATGCGTATTTTAATAACGTGAAATTTTTTTTATATAATGAAATTAAGTTAAAAATTTAGTTTTAAGTGAATTATTTGAATAGTTATTCTTGGTAAAAGAGAGTTTCCTGACCTGAGCGAAGTAAGCCCATCAGGTAAGGATAAACGTTTCTGATATAAAATTCGTTTTGAGTTATTATTTACTTTCTAATAAAAATGCGTTAAATTTATTAATAAGAGGGTTAAGCACATTGATTCACGTAAACGTTTAATGAATTGAAAGTTTGCGCCAATCCATGTGATAAAAATCCCTGATAAATATATTCTTAAAAATTTACAGGAGTATTAATATGATTAATTTTAATAAGCTTACTATCAAAACACAGGAAGCGCTTGCTGAAGCTATTGCCGCCGCTGAAAATTTCAACCATACTGAAATTACAGAAATACATTTAATGAAAGCAATGCTTGAGCAGGAAGGCGGCATTGTCAGGCCGTTGTTTGAGAAAATAAACCTTCCCGTTGCTTCAATAATTAGTGATCTAGACACAAAGCTAACGGGTTTGCCTAAACTCGTTCAAAATGCCCAGCCCGTTTTTTCCCATGCTATTAATAAGCTTTTTAATAAAGCATCGGCAATAGCAAAGCAGATGAAAGACGAATACATTTCTTCAGAGCATTTTATTCTCGCGATTGCCAAAGGGGATAATAATCTCGCGGATTTATTGAAGGAATATTCTATTGAGTATAACGCGTTGATTGAAGCATTAAAACAGGTTAGGGGCAGCCAGCGAATTACTGACCAGAACCCGGAAGATAAGTATCAGGCTCTTGAAAAGTTTACGGTTGATTTAACCGAGTACGCGAAAAAAGGAAAAATTGACCCTGTTATAGGCAGAGATAATGAAATAAGGCGCATAATGCAGATATTATCCCGTCGGCGGAAAAATAACCCCGTTTTGATTGGCGAACCCGGTGTTGGTAAAACAGCCATAGTTGAAGGCCTTGCCATGAGAATAGTGCAGGGAGATGTACCGGATTCACTCAAAAACAAGAAGATATTTAATCTTGATATCGGGAGCATGCTTGCCGGAGCTAAATATAGAGGCGAGTTTGAAGACAGGCTCAAAGCTTTATTGAAAGAAGTTATTTCAAGCGAAGGTGAAATAATTTTGTTTATTGACGAGTTGCATACTATTGTAGGAGCGGGCGCTGCCGAGGGCGCGGTTGATGCCTCCAATATGCTTAAACCTCCATTGGCAAGGGGCGAACTCCGTTGTATAGGCGCAACCACACTGGATGAATACAGAAAACACATTGAAAAAGACGCGGCTCTTGAAAGGCGGTTTCAGCCATTATACGTCCAGCCGCCGAGTGTTCAGGATACTGTGAGTATTTTAAGGGGGCTGAAAGAACGTTATGAAGTGCATCACGGCATCCGCATATCTGATTCTGCTATAATTGCGGCAGCAACGCTTTCGGACAGATATATTCAGGACAGGTTTTTACCTGATAAAGCCATTGACCTGGTTGATGAGGCTGCATCGCGTATGAGAATTGAGATTGATTCAATGCCTGAGGAAATTGATATTCTTGAGCGTAAGATAATGCAACTGGAAATAGAAAAAGCTGCTTTGGAAAAAGAAAAAACCGAACAAGCTATGTTAAGGCTTGAAAAGATAAATAAAGAGCTATCTGATTTAAAAGAAGAAGCCGGTGCTCTTAAAATGCGATGGGAAAAAGAAAAGAATATTATCGAGCAAATTCAGGATGCTAAAACGCGTATTGAAAACCTTAAAATTGAACTTCAAAAATGTGAACGTGAAGGTAAATACGAAAGAGCAGGTGAAATTAAATATTCCCTAATTCCCGGGCTTGAAAAAGATATTGAAAATAAAAACTCGAAACTCGATGATTTACAAAAAGAAACAAGCGCGTTGTTAACCGAAGAAATAACAGCAAAAGAAATCGCTGAAGTGATTTCATCCTGGACAGGAATTCCTGTTAAAAACATGCTTTCTTCAGAGAAAGAAAAACTGTTGAACATGGAAGCCGCGTTAAAATCCCGTGTTGTGGGCCAGGATAAAGCCCTGGTTGCGGTTTCGGATGCTTTGCGCCGCGCGAGAAGCGGATTATCCGACCAGAACAAGCCAATCGGTTCGTTTTTGTTTTTAGGCCCCACCGGGGTTGGTAAAACCGAAACGTGTAAAGCGCTTGCCCAGTTTATGTTTGACGATGAGAAAGCCATGGTACGCCTTGACATGTCCGAGTACATGGAAAAACACAGTGTGGCTAAATTAATCGGAGCGCCTCCGGGATACGTTGGCTATGATGAGGGAGGCCAGCTAACCGAACTCGTTAGAAGAAGGCCTTACAGCGTAATTTTATTTGATGAAATTGAAAAAGCGCATCACGATGTTTTTAATATTTTACTTCAAATTTTAGATGACGGACGGTTAACGGATTCTCAGGGTAGAAACGTTAATTTTAAAAATACTGTAATAATCATGACTTCAAATATCGGCAGCAGCATAATCATGAACGCTGAATCCGGTGAACAGGTTAGGGAACAGTTAATGGATATGCTGAAAGCGCATTTCCGGCCTGAGTTTCTTAACCGGATTGATGAGACAATTATTTTCAGCTCACTTTCCAAAGCCAACATCAAGGATATTGTTGACATTCAACTTAAACTCGTTGAGCAGCGTCTTAAAGAGAAACACATTGAAATTGAAATAACGGATAAAGCCAAAGATTTTCTTTCTGAGCAGGGTTTTAGCACTGAATACGGTGCAAGGCCTTTAAAACGTTTGATACAAAAGGAAATTTTAAATAAACTCGCTGTACTTATCCTTGAAGACAAGTTTGATAAGAATGACACCGTGCTTATTGATGAGAAAGCCGGCGAGCTTAGTTTTAATAGGAAATAAGCTAACTTGATTTAATATAACATATGTTTCATATTCAACTTAATGTTGGATATTTTCGCCATGATATTGATGATTTTCTCCGACACTCATGCATAAATTTAATAAAAACACTTATTTTTTACAATGATAAGTAGAATAAGTTAAATTTATATTGGTATAGATATTGCAAGTAATATTATATCTTATAATAGTTTTGATGACTGGAGCGGGATGTGAACTATAAAGTCTTAATTGTTGATGATCATGATGTTTCACTGCTTTTACAGCAAATATTATGGAAAAATAAATTTAACATTATTCCTGATCAGGCCCGTTGCGGCGAAGACGCGATTGACAAAGCAGAACATCAGGATTACGATTTTATTATTGTAGATTTTGAAATGTACGGTATGCGCGGTGATCAACTTGTTAAAAAGTTACGCGGAATGGAAAAATACAAAAACACGCCCATAATTGTTTTATCTTCAAGAATTGATTCAGACGCTGTTGATACATGTATGTTATCAGGCGCGGATGATTATCTAATGAAACCCATTGTAGAAGATATATATTTCAGCCGGATTAATGATTTATCTAACTTAAATATAGTTTCCTCAACGTATTCCGCGTAAATATTAATATAAAGAAATCTTTTTGAATTTATTTTTAGTGGGAGGGCCTAAAGCAACGAACATATCACGTTTGCCGTATTCATAGTATAAAGAATACTTTGTATTTAGTTCACCTTCATCCGAGCAGATTCCGCTCTGTGTGTTACCCAATATGCGCTTGATTGTATCTACATCGACTTTACGCCTTGCATGAACAAGATAATATACAACGTGCGCGTCTCTTTGAACCGAGATATTCGCTGGGAATATTTGCTCTCTTATATCTTCAGGTTTTAATTCCTCACTTAAAAAATGATTCGATAATGATAAATAATATTTTTGCGGGTAAAGTATTTTATTTATTCCTTCCGCGGTTTCAAATATCAAATGCCGGTCACCAGAACACACGAGATAGGACGCATTCTCAGCATGGGGTATAGTATGGAGTATTTCTGTTGCCTGGTTCAACCCTTTTGCCCGCTCAAGCACTATTCTCATAATCATGCCCGGAGTTATCCCGTTATGATTATTCTGAGTATAAATTTTATGATAAGCGATAAAAATGCCGTTTTGATTTATTCCGCATTTTAAATTACTTATGTTTGTTCCCAATGCGGTGAAACTGCCTGATTTACTTTTATATTTAAAAACGTTTATCTCCCGGTTATGCGCCTGCAAAGTTGAGGCTATTATGGTATTGTTGTTTACGCTGATATCAGGCAGCACAACGAAAGAGTTTTGTTTTTCAAACCCGGTTTTAATTGAATTTAATATCTGGTAGTTGAATAACTGCATGGTATTAACAACGGATATTTCAGCAGTATTTTTGTATTCATTCAGCACTAATTCAGGGCAAATCTTTTGTCCGTGTAATATTGCCTGTTTTAATTTGGATTTTTCTTTGCTGTTAAAAGCCAGGTCTAAATTTTTTTTATCAAAAAATCTTGCACCTTTTTTTGAGATATTTTCCGGTTTGAAAGTATATTTTTTCATAACATTAATCATAAGCTAAATTAATTAAAAACGCAACGCAATAAACGTTTTATTTGTATTTATTTTTTACCACAATATGAACGCCAATCTGCACAAGATAAAGAAA
>CALGPD010000117.1 GCA_937960625.1 uncultured Spirochaetia bacterium
CCTTTATTATACGCGATTTTATTGGAAATATAATTGAGGGCATTCTGTAGAACGTCTTCGATGGTCTGTTTTGAAACAATATTGACGAATTTTTTGTTTTTTATAAATTTATAACTAAAAAAAGTACATTTCTTCTGTTCAACATTTTGGTGTTCATAATTGAAACCACGCATGTGAAGTAATTTATAATGCTTATTTAAATTGGAAATAATATCAAAATATATATGATCTAAATCTAACTCATTCTTACGGTAAAAATTCACAGCTCCAAGCCTGAAAGTTTTTAATATTAAATCTTCAGAACTATTTGCTGAAAATAATACAAACTTGATATATATTCCTTCATTTAATAGTTGTTCAACTATCTTTGTGGCTTTTGTATCTGATAAATCTTCATCCAATATTGAAAAATCCATACGGTCTCTTGATAATATTATATTATGAAATTCTTGTCCGGTATTTGCAAAGAATACTTTATACAAATATTTTTCAGGATTATTTTCGTTTAAGGTTTCAAAATAATTTGTAAATGTTTCCCTATCTTCTTCATTACCGCCGGCATACAATATATTTACTTCCTGCATTTAATTATCCTGTTTTATTATTTTATCTTTATTCAATTTATAAACCTGAATTTCTTTAGTTCTATCTATTTCAAAAATATCTCTAATATGGCCGTTTAAAAACATAAAAACATTATCCGTTATTAATAATTCATTCGGGGAGGCAAACTTATTTTGTATTTTTTCTACGTTATAAATTACATCTGAATACATTTCTTCAAATTTATCTTTAAATGTCATTTGCCCGTTGTCACACGCAATGCGTATATCAACACCATCATCTATAGGATTATAAAAACTATTAAATAAACTTAGATGCATTAATAATTCAAGCGAACAAATGATTGCTGAGTCATCTTTTTGGTAAAAGGCAACTATTCCACCGTCTCCTTCCCATTTCCATATTCTGCCATCGTATTTGTTTATTTTATCAGTGATATAATTTTTAAACTCGTTCATTAATTTAACACCGGTTAAATCATCTCTATTTTTAATGTGTTTTGTGCTGTTCACCATATCAATACTTACTAAAGTAATGTAGTATTCTTTTCCGCTGAACAAAATTCCAAAGTCAGGCCCTGAACTATTAATTTTTTCAAGGCGTTTATTATCAGGATTGTAAAAAATACCAATTTCTGATAAACTTTTCATTAAATGATCTGTACCAATATGGCGGATTGTTTTACCGGAAATTTCATCAATACTCAATGCTTCATTGATTAATTCATCTATCTTTTTTTTCTCAAAAAAATATGGAATTGCAAGATTAATAATTTGAGGGTGGCTGAGTGTAAATTTTGATCTATCCGGTTTAATTTTATCGATATCAAAATCCTTTTCAACTTCACGGAAAATATATATAAGGTCTTTAGTTGAAAAAGTTTGTAATAAATAATTTTTTAAGTCAAATATTGTCTTTTTATTAAACATTTTACCATTCTCTTAATTTCTATTAATTATTTTAAACATTAATCTTTAATAATTCAAATTAATATAATAGCAAAAAAAAAATATAATTTGTTAACATATGTGTTATACTATATAAATATTAAATTTGGAGTTGTACAATGAAAAAATTATCTTTTATTATTTTTCTTATTCTGCTTTTTAACTCAATTATGTTTTCTAAAACTATTAAACAAATAAATATCTCTTACAATAATCTTAAAAAAAAAAATAAAAAAGTTTTTTACACTGTTATCAGCCCTTCCTCTCCAATCAATCAGATATACGTTTTTAACAAAACTGAATTTATTAAAAAAGTTGATTGGCCAGGCAGAATGATGCAGTATAGTTTTTCTT
>CALGPD010000118.1 GCA_937960625.1 uncultured Spirochaetia bacterium
GTCAAGTTCATTTTTTTCAAAAGCTGCTCTTTTCTCTGCATCACTTTTTAGGATAGATGAACTAAAACTGTCAGATTTGCTCTTACGTTTTTTATAAAACCGGATTAATAAAAATAGAACAATTAAAAGAAAAATAATAAAAATTATCCACAATATTCTATATAATTTCCGGCTTGAATTATATTCTTCAATCTTTTTCAAATCACTTGTACTTAAAACTAATTTGACCATAACCGTTTTATTGATTTTCTCGTTGTGTATGGTAATAAAATTAGTACGTTTGGGGTTCTGAATTTTAAAAAGAAATGAATAAAAAGTTTCAATATGTCCTGGAAATAGTTCTTTTATAATATTAGTATTGTTTTCAAAAGAAAAAGCTCCGTTTGTTTCTGTGGAAAATAATTTTAAATTATCCAAATGTTTTTTACTTATATTTGTATATCCATAAGAATAAACCGGTATTCTTTCTTCTTTCGCAACAATGATTGATTTTTCAAGAGTAAATTTAGACTTTTCATCTAAGCCGTCACTAAACACAACGATTGCTTTTCTTCCGCCTTTAATCTTTTCGTTAACAAAAGACTGGCATTTGTTTATTGAATCATATAAACGCGAATATCTTCCGGAGGGTTTAAAATCATTAATTAATTTTTTAAGTTTGTTTTTATCAGAAGTAAAATCAGAAAGTTTATACGTTTTGTCATTAAAAATAAACAAAGCCATTTTATCACCCGGCCTCATTCCATTAACAACGGCTTTAGCCTGCTCCCTAAGTTTATTGCGCGTTACACGGTTTATGGATAAGGAAGCATCAATTAATATTAATGACGATATTCCGATTTTATGCCTTTTATATTTTAACGAAAAATCAACCTGTGCTTTATTAAAATAAAGCTTAAAATCATTTTTGTTAAAAACAGGGAGTTTTTTATTTTTTTCCCACAACCGGGAATAGACCTTTATGTCCGGTAATTTTGAACTGTCAATTTTCACTACCTGAAAATTAGTATCCGGATAGCAGATAAAAGGAATAAGTATGATTAAAATAACAATAATCTTTTTCATTTATTTATAGTTTCTTAATTTAGTTATCAAAACGATTCATTTAATTATATTAAATTATACCAATTAATTAAATAAATATGCAAACGATTATTCTCTAATCATTAGTTTTATTAGTTTTTATAAAAGATAAATTAATATAATTTTCTTTGATATAAATTGTTTAATAAAATTTGGAGTATAATATGAAATTATCCAAACTTTTACAATCAGATAAGAATATAATAGTTCCGCTTAAATCTGACAACGCATCTGATATACTTAACGAACTTCTATCGGTTTTTAAACTGGATGACAAAAAACATAAAAAATATTTAAAGGCATTACTGAAAAGAGAAGAAGAAAGTTCCACAGGTATAGGAAACGAAATTGCAATTCCTCATATCCGCTCGGACATCGAAACTGACTTTAAAATTGCAATAGGAATCTCTGAACAGGGTATTAAATTTAAAGATCCTACTAAGTGTAAAACAAAAGTTTTCTTTCTTACAATAAGCCCGTCTGAAAAAGGAAACCAGCACCTTGCGCTGTTGTCACACATCGCGGTTATTTGCAAAGACAACGGAATAATCGAAAAAATTAAAAGCGCAAAGGAGAATAAAGAAGTCTATACGTATTTAAGTGAGAAAGAACAATCCTTAAAAAAATTAAAAGATGATATGGAAGTTAAGCCGGGTAATATTAAAACCTATCAGCTTCTATTAATTATTTTATATAAAGAAGAATATTTGAGTGATATTTTATCAATTTTATTTGAATTCGGGCTGAAAAAGACTAATGTTTTTGAAGGCAAAAAAATTGAATCCTTTATGGCTGCGAACCTCCCGATTTTTCAAGGATTCAGAGATATGATGCATGAAGACGAAAAAATCTGTCAATACATTTCAAGTGTTGTTGAAGAAGAAAAAGTTTTCCGCATAGCAAAAATGATAGAGAACATCACCGGAGGATTTAATACTGAAGAAGACGGATATGTGATATCCGTTCCTGTGAACTTTCATTTAGGAATATAATTATGAACTTGGACATTTTACTTCTATTCGGGGTGATTTTATTAGTCGGATTAACAGTGGGTGAAGGAAGTAAAAGAATTAAAGCTCCAACAGTTGTTGGATATATAATGGCCGGGGTTTTAATAGGGCCGACACTTTTAAATTTACTTCCGCCTGAGAAAGTAACTAAACTGGTACCCTTAACGAGTTTTGCTCTGGCAATTATCGGATTTAATATTGGAGCAGAACTTGAATGGAAACGGATTAAGTCTCTGGGAAAAAGTATTTTTTTCATCGTTATTTTTGAATCAATACTTGCATTCATTTTCGTTGGTGCAGGTGTTTATTTATTTACAGGCCATCTTGAATACGGATTAATATTCGGAAGCCTTGCCGCGGCAACCGCTCCCGCAGCCACTGTAGATGTTATATACGAATATAAAGCAAAAGGCCCTCTAACCACTACCCTTCTCGCTGTAGTTGGTTTAGACGATGCAATGGCTATTTTTATATATTCGTTCTCATTATCATTTGCAAAAACCTTTATTTCACCAACTGTTAAGTTAAATCTGACATCTGTAGTATTACATCCGCTAAAAGAAATTTTCGGTTCTTTATTATTGGGCATAATCTTAGGTTTTATATTCGTTATTATTGCCAAAAAAATAAAAAACAAAATGAAAACCCTTATATTAACTCTTGCGTTTCTTTTAATAGGCGCTGGAATTTCTATGCATTTGCATTTCTCTTTAATTTTAACTTCTATGGCAATGGGAGTATGCGTTGTAAATATTTCATCTGCAACTTCCCATAAAGTACTGGATGTTATTGGAGAATTTGTTCCACCTATTTATATTATATTCTTTGCATTGGTTGGCGCAAGGTTAAATCTAAGAAATATTAAAGATATAGGGCTAATGAGTTTTATTATTTGCGGTTTATACGTTGTTTTAAGAGCAACGGGAAAATACATTGGAGTATATCTGGGCGCTTTAATATCCAAAGCCAAAGAAACGGTACGCAAATATCTTGGTTTTGCTCTTTTTTCTCAAGCCGGTGTTGCAATCGGGCTTGCAATATTCTCATCCAATCAACTCTCGGCTATATCTGAAAAAGGAAAAACACTTGCAGGTTTGATAATATTAATAGTAACGCTTACAACGTTTATAGTTCAGTTAATAGGCCCACCGTTTGTTAAATTTGCAATTTTTAAAGCAAAAGAGAACGGTTCACAAAAATGATGAAACAAAATAGTTATTTTTTATCAATCATTTCTATTTTTCGCGCGGTTTTATGTGAAATAAATTTCTGGATAACCCAATGCCCGGTTTTATCTTTTTTATCCTGTTTCCAGCGTAAAAAAACGGCTTTTTTATCATCTATCGCGGTTTTAAAGTAGAACGTAACAGTCTTAACTTTATTTGATTTACCAACATAATCAATTATTACGTTAAAATACTTTTTACTGAACTCAGCGCCCTGTTTTAATTGCGCACCGGAACTAATATATTTTTTATCATTTACAGAATAGAAAAACCCTGAATCCGATGTATTTTGAATCGTGATAGTACTTAAATCCGGTATTTCGATACTGTATTCGGGGCGGTTTATTTTTCTAAATCTTTTTTTGTATGGAAAATTGGTTAAAGGGTAAATATTATAATCATTTCTATTTGAATATAACCTTACACCGTATATTAAATCCCACTGCGCGTCTTTCATTTTCGTATCAAACAAGTATACATTTGCATTCTGCGGTATTTTATCTTCAATTTTCAATAAAGACTTAATCATCTGATTTTGAGGACTGCTGGCATAATATTTAATATCCAGATTAATTACAAGGTAAGCAACGGCAACGGGTAAAAGAATTTTAAATATTAAAGCATAAACCCTAAAGAGCCATTTTCTTCTAAATTTTTTAATTAGGTTCATTGTATATGCAGTGCTGAAAATTGCATACGCAAATAAAGACATATAAACAAAACTCATATCCGGTTCAAAAGGTAAAACAATTATCAAACTCATAATAAATATTAAAAACCCGAAACGGAATTCTTTTGTACGGAGTTTTTTATTAAAAAACGCGGGCAAGTATAGAGCAACACTAAAAATAAATGCAATGATGAGTATTAAATAAAAATTATCAGCAAATTTTATCGGAGGAATATTAAATGCAAAACCAGGCAAATAAACGCTTAGAGAATAAAATATATGCGAGAATAATTCCGAACCGCGTGCAAAAAAATTATGGCCGTGAATAACGCCGTAAGAATCATAAATATAGTATGAAATTATTCCTAAAATAATCAAACCCGAGATAATGTAATACGTTGAATTCCCTGCAATAAACCTGGAAATATCTTCTTTATTGTTACGGCGGTAAATTAAATCATATCCTATAAAAAAAATGGGAAATATCAACGCAATCTCTCTGGAAAGTATTGCTAGGATTAAAAAAAGCAGGCTGAAAACCATGGAAATTTTTTTATCATATTTTCTATATTCAACGAATAATAAAAGAGATAAAACACCGAATATCATTGCCAGTTGATAACTCTGACCTGATAAACTCGATACTATAATGGTGTTATACGAATGAAGGCTAAAAATTGTTATGCCAAACAATGCTGCTTTATATCTGTTGAATATTAACCTGAGTAAAAAAAACAATAATACTGATAAAATACCGTTTAATATACAGGAAATAATCCTATAAAAATAATAATTTAAACCGAAAAAACTATGTTCGATTATTAAAAAAAAATTGGAAACAGGGCGGAAGTTTTTTATTTTGTATGAATTAATTACGTACCAGGGCGCAAGATAATCATGGTTTTTAATATTTTCCCGGGTTAAAAACTCATAGGAATTAGTCTTTTTTATGCTTTTTACACCGAGTTTTTTAGTAACAACACTCAACAATTGATAATCCTGCCCAAAAAACTTAATGCCTTTTATGAAAAAAAATGCCGAAAGATTAACAATGAAAATAAAAACTATTGCAACAATAATAACGCGTTTCTCTGACACACTAAACCTCTGCATATTTATAACAAGGTTTCTATTTTTTTTCAAGACAATATTTTAATATTTATTCAACTTTGTTTTGTTCGGATTTTCTATTTTTTTTCAAGCCGTCAATTACTTTAATACATAAGTCAGTCATTTCCAATTGCGAATTAAATATATTTTTAATCCATGTTTCAAGAATTTCCTGATAATGCTCAATTTGCTCGGAGTTCTCTTCAGTAATAAGGTAATCAAAATATTCGTCAGTTAGATTTAAGGCAAGTTTTTCTGCCACAATGTTCATATGCTTGGATAAATTATTTAAAATATCCTGCATTTCATCCCATTTAAGCATTCCATCCTGAAAACTTTTCGTTATTCTATCCATCAAGTTTGATGGTAAAGTTATGCGCCACTTATTTCCTTCCAATTTTATACCTCAATTTACAACAATTTTAAAATCTTTATTAAATTTTACTATATTAAATAATACTTCATAAACAAATAATTTGCAATATTTTTTTAATATTATTGTAACACAACCCGCTGTTAGAAACCAAGAAATTCATTAATAAATACAACGTGTATACGGTCTTTTACCCGGGAAAAATCAACTTTCAACGTAAAACTACATACCCTGTCATCTGACCTGCAATCAGTATGCAGTCCGGTTTTTGCGCACGGTGTATTTAAATCAAGGCGGATAGAATTCACAGGGCAGCTGAAAAATTTCATACGTTTATTCGCGTATTCTTCATCAGGGCAAATTTTATTGACACCGGTAACGACAACGACTTTATCCGGGCCGTAATTTATCGGCGCGACGCGGTTACCCACCCCGTCTATAAAGAACAATTCACCTTTCATTGAAACTGCATTTGCACCGGTTATAAAATAGTCTGCGGTTAATGACTGTTTCTGGATTTCACGTTTTTCCTGCTTTGATATCCCCTCTGCCATTCTATCAAAAAGTTTAACATCGTAAGAACGAATTTCATGATGAAAGTTCATCTCTTCAAGAGTTGTTGAACCTCCATAACCGACACTCTTGCCAGGGGGAATTAATGATAGAATAAAACGGTTTGCATCTTGAATGTTTTCACATAAAGTTGATTCAATGTTTTTTTCTTTAAAAACTTTATGCAATTGCTTAAAAATTTTTCTGTAATATTCTTTAACATGCTCATTCATACTAACTAAAATCTTTCCTATTTAAGTTTTTTCTTCAATTCATCTAACACGTGTTCAAAAATATTATCAGCATTTTTTATAATTTCATCAGAAATTGACAGATATTCTTCGGTATTTTTAAAAAGACTTAAACATTGGCGTAGATTAAAATTTTTATGAGTACCGGTTTTTAAATATATTCCTTTTTCTTTTGAATACCCGAGCAATTCTTTATCGCCTTGCACAATCAAATCAATTTTATCAAAATCGAAAAACTTAGCTTTGCTTAAAAGAAATTTCTCGATTTTTTTAAGCTTTTTGCGCCGCTGCTTTATTTGCTTTTCTTTTTCATGAATTTCTTTCTTTTTAATTTTTTCAGCTTCTTCAATGAGGTCATCAAATCTGTCTTCGTATTTATCCAGTATTTTTTTGAATTTCATACATACTCCTGATTAATTAAAAATCATATTCTTCCGGCTTAATAGAATCTATATCACGGACAATTTCCCTTATTCTGTTTGAACGGTCTAAAAAAGCGCCTTCATCGGTTAAAGCCTTATATATCTCGTTTAGAATTATAACTATGCGTAAAATAACTTTTTCATCAACTTCTTTAAGAAGATTTGATATTTTAAATTTCTCAATACCTAACTCATCAAAATCAAAAATATATTCACCGTCCTTAATTTTACGGTATAAGCTAAACTTTCTCATGTATTTTCCAACAGTAGTGAGATTGTTCAGCGCGGTTTTAATTTTTTTACCCGACATAGAATCCCCGAATGTTAAAAACTCAGCATGCTGTAACATCGCGGTTACTGTTTCATCGCGAACATACAACAGTTTACGCCACCATTTTTTGCTAAGCGGGATGCGTATTTTATCAGAATAATCATACCAGTCTTTATCTTTACTTTTCAACCAGTAATAACTGAAACTAATTTCAATTCTCTGATGAATGATATTGTCGTTTTTAACTCCCCTATTATAAATGAGTTCATTTTCTATACATTCGATTACAAAGTGTATAAACCGGTCGGCAAAGACATGGCCTACTATTCCGCATAAAAGCGCGATGTGTTTTCTCGTATTTGAATTATTTTTTATTACCGTTTTCCTGTCAAAATAACGCAGTTCATCATCTACGCTTTTAAAAGCGTTTGTAATAAAATCACAGCCTTTGATATGAACGAGATTTGTGCGTTTGGTTGTCCTGCGGTAATCCTGATAACCGAACAAAATGTTTTTCACAACCATTAAAAACATTAATTTAACAATAGCGTATTCCAAATCAGGAACAAAGTTGCCTATATTAAAATACGGTTCATATTCAGCGAGTATCTCGCGCAGCTCAGGGTTGAGGTCATTTGATTTAAGTATTTCCTCTGCAACCTGTAAATGTCCGTATATTTCCAATATTCTTCTCTCTTATATTAAAGTTTTCACGGTAAATATAGTATAACGCAGAGTAATAACAAACTAATATTCGTGCATATTTCCACTTTATAGGGTTAATATTTTATTGCCAAAAATAAACAAAAATATTACGGAAAAAACAGACTCTAGCCTTTAGTGAAGCAAACTCATGGATGGTTGTCATTGCGAGCGTCAGCGAAGCAATCCCATTTAGTTTATTTATAACGAGATTGCTTTGTCATAAATGCTCCTCGCAGATGACACCGGCTTTAGCCTTTTAAAGAAAAAAACTAGACATCGATTTTAAGTGACAATATAATTTCATAAGATAATTAAGGTACAAAACCTTTAAATGCAGAGGAGCAGACCATGGCAAATAGCGATGCATTTAAAGCGTATACAAAAATGAAAAAAGAATTTATAAAAAAAATGAAAAGTAAAACTTATAATTATATTAGATAGTATTAAAATTTAAGGGAGTTCTTACAAATGAAAAAAATTATTATAATATTTCTATTAATTATAAATACTTTTCTTTTTAGTAGAACAAACGAAGAAGAAGTAAAGCGGATATTCAGGAGAATAAGAAAACATTATATTAAAATATTAAGTTCCGGAGTTAATTATTGGAATAGTTACATAAGAAAAAGGCGTTCGCTGGTTTTGGATTTATCAGAAATTAATTTGGATATGCGTAATCTGGATGGTATTGATTTTATAAAAGTTACCTTTTATGGGTGCTCTTTTAAAAATACTAAAATGAGAAAAGCAATTCTGAAGAAAGCTTTTTTTTCTGATTGTTATTTTATAAATACGGATTTTAGTTATTCAAATATGTATAAAACTTCAATTGGAGGAAAAGATGTAAGTAAAAATTGTAAATTCTATAAAGTCAAATTTATCAATGGTTATTTAAGTCATAATAATATAAAAAATTCAGATTTTAGACAATCCAATTTAACCAAATTACTGATAAGAAAATGTAGGATTTTTCAAAGCAATTTCTCCGATGCAATATTGAAAAATATTAAAATTGAAGTTAAATCAAAATTTTATAAGTGCAATTTTACAAATGCTAATTTACAAAAAGCAAATTTTTATTTGAGCGAAAATCAAAAAAAACTTAAATGGGATAAGACGCAGTTCTTCAACTGCAATTTCACCCGTGCTGATTTTCACGGTGCTTTAACAATGAACAATGCCACGTTCAAAAA
>CALGPD010000119.1 GCA_937960625.1 uncultured Spirochaetia bacterium
GTATAAATCGCCGGCAAAAATAGCAGCTTCATCTCCGCCCGTACCCGCTCTAATTTCTATGATTACGTTTTTGCCCGAATTAGGGTCTTTTGGAAGAAGTAATACCCTTAACTCTTCAACGAGTTTTTTTATCTTGGGTTTTAAAGTGTTTATTTCTTCTCTTGCAAGTTCAGCCATTTCTTCATCCGTGGTAAGTTCCTCGGCTTCGCTGATTTGCGTTTTAATTTCTTTATATTCTTTATATTTTTCAACAGTTTCAGAAATATCGGAATGCTCTTTTGAAATGTCTTTATAATCCTGTGAATTATAATCAACATTTCCAGATGATAATTTTTCAGATATCTCGTTGTATCTATTTAATATTTTTTCAAGTTTGTCTTCGTTTAGATTTTCCATTAATTTAATTTATTCAATTTCACGTTAATCTTCAAGGTTACTTATTGAAAAAACGTTTTATTTACTGCTGAAAAATACTATTAAAAATAGTTTATAAAAGCTTCCCATGAAATTAAATTGCCTATCCAAAATTTTAAAGTTAAATCCACGGGCAAACAAAACTTCATTATTGAACCCACGAAACCGTGAACATATCCCTGAACGTATAAGTTACGGTATTTTATAAAATAAACTAAAAATAAAATGCTCACCGGGAAAGTCAAAATAACGAGAAAAGGGTTTGGTAAATGACTTGTACTGAAAATTAAAGCCATAACAAAAATTAACGTATACGGGTTTTTAATAAAATGATACAATCTGGGTAGAAGATAAACCAAAAGAACGTATTGTTGAACCATACCCCAAATAGGATAGCCTATAAAAGTGATATATAACATTAATCCCGGATGATACTTATCTGATATACTGCCAATAATTAAACCGTAAACAAAAAGCCCTACTCCTATTAATATTCCGGGAATTAGCAAAAAGAAAACAGGTTTTTTCCAATGCGCAGGTTTAAAACCCTGAAGGTTTAAGGAAATTTTAAGTTTTCTTTGAGTAATGAAAATAAAACCAAAAATAATGGGAAAAGAAATAAATTTCATCCATGAAAGAGGGCCTTTTAGAAACAATTGAATAGTCAAAGTTACAAGTAAAAATGGGATTAAAATCTCAAGAAAAATTCTAAGATTTGAGTAATGTTTGTATGAATAAACCTGTTCGGCATATTTATCTAGTTCAAATCTTAATCTTCCGGAAAACGTAAAATTATTATTATTTATAAAATGCATTTTGTTATACCTTGGTTAGAATATAATAGATATTAGCGTTTTATATAATCCTTAATATTTAAGATTTCATTAAAAGTATCAAAATCATACATTTCAGATTCAAGTGATTTACTCGTTGTTTCTTTATTTAAAGTTTGAAACCCCTGAAAAACATTTTTAGCGTAAATATATAATCCGGTTAGAGGATACATCACAATTTTATATCCGAATTTTTTTAGCTGTTCCGCGTTAAATACAGGAGTTTTACCGCCCTCGATGTTATTAACGATTAAAGTATGGCCTTTTAATTGCCTTCCTATCATAATCAAATCATTTTCGCTCTTGGGCGCTTCTATAAAAATTCCGTCTGCGCCTGAGCGTAAATAAAGTAAAGCCCGGCTTATGGCTTCATCAAACCCGGAAACACCTAAAGCATCTGTTCTGGCAAAAACGAGAATTTCTTTCGCAGTTTGTTTTGCTATTCTGATTTTCTCAGCATGCTCATTTTTAGGGATAACTGTTTTTCCATTTAAATGCCCGCACCGTTTGGGGAATGTCTGGTCTTCTAAAATAATTGCCGCGGCCCCGGCTTTTTCATATTCTTTTACAGAGCGTCTTACATTCCATTCACCGCCGAACCCGGTATCTCCGTCTGCGATTAGAGGAATAGAAGTTACATCTGTAATACGTCTTATCATTTCCACCATTTCAGTCATGGTTAAAATGCCTAAATCGGGTTTCCCGAACTGAGCTGCGCTTATACTATACCCGCCCATGATTAGAGCTTTAAATCCGGCTTTCTCTGCCAAAATAGCAGATAAAGCATCAAAAACACCCGGAGCAGTTATTATCTCTTCATCTTGTATTAATTTTTTTAATTCTTTACCTTGTGACATAGAACATTAATGTATAAAAAAGCTGGTTTAAAATCAAATAATTTACGTTATTTTTATAGGAATAGTTCAAGGCCTTCTCTTGCCGCGGATACAAACAGGCCTTCGCCTTGGTGAGTATTCACTCTTTCAATCATATTATCCATGAATTTATCATCGTGTTTAGGGTCATGATGAAAAGCAAATAAATGTTTAACATTAGTTCGTAAGCAGACATCAACAACTTCTTCTATTGCTGAATGTCCCCATCCCATGCGGTTTAACAGATATTCTTTCAAAGTATATTGACAATCGTATATTAAAACATCAGCGTCTTTAATAAATGCTTCTATATTCCTTAAATTTACTTCAGCTAACTCCGGATCTTGAAACAACTCAGTATCCGTCGCATAAACAATAACTTTTCCTTTATATTCAAACCTGTAACCGAAACACATACCCGGATGGAATAAAGGCATCCATGATACCATTAAATTATCATTCATAAATAAAGGAGGGTCATCTAAAGATGTAAAACCGATTTCAGCCGCAAGTTCAAATAAAGTAACGGGAAAGTATTCCCTTCTCATCTGGTCTGTCATTAATTCTTCTAAGCCGGTAACAGAATGGCCTCCGTAAATGTGCAGTTTAGTTCCCGGAATATAAATTGGAGTAAAAAAAGGGAAACCGTGTATATGGTCCCAGTGAGTATGGGAAATAAAAATAGAACAGTTAATGGGTTTTTTATTAACAGTAAACTCATTTACAAGAGATTCACCAAAATCTCTAGCGCCGGTACCTGCATCGAGCATAATAACTTCATTGTCAAAACGCAGTTCAACACAAGCAGTATTTCCACCGTACTTAATGAATCTATAACCGGGGCAAGGGATAGAGCCTCTTACACCCCAAAACTTAACCTTAACCACTAATTTCTTTCCTTAGTTTATTTTAATCTTACACATAATACTCTAAAAAATGTAAAATACTTATTATAATTTTCGGTAACTTGCTTATAAAAAAATGAATAATTGTATAAAAAAAACATTTTTATGAGTTTTTATCCCAAAAACATAGATTTATCCAATATTATTAATAAAGTATTTTTAACCATTTTATTACTTTTGTTTTATAAAGAATATTTTTAATAGCGGCTAAAAGAATTATTATATTAGCTATTATATTTTTAGCAATCTAAGGAGAATCAAAATGAAAATTACTATTTACGCATTTACGTTTTTATTAACTCTATCTTTTTTATCCTGTAAAAAAGAAAACAAACTCAAACAACAAATTATTAAAGCGAATATAACTCACGATAACGTATTAATACGTTCAGCAGCCGTAACAAGCGCAAAAATTATTGGAAAAATGAAAAAAGGCGAGGCGGTTACTATTTTAGGTAAATCGAAGAGCAAAGTAAAAATAGGTAAATGGAATGCCTATTGGTATAAAATTAAAACAATAAACGGTAAAACCGGCTGGACTTATGGAGCGTTTATATCTATTGATAAATCCGGAAAAATTCTTATAGCTAAAAATTCAAACAATAATAGTAGCAATAACGAAAAAAAAGTTTCGTTTAAACTCGTTGCTGATAATGAACATGGTATAATTACAGATGTATCAACCGGATTAATGTGGCAGCAAAGCCCATCGAAAAAAACATTTCTTTGGTCACAAGTAAAAAGTTATTTAAGAAATTTAAAACTTGGTGCATATAATGATTGGAGACTACCAACAAAAAAAGAGATACTTAAATTATTAAAAAACGGTAAAAAACCATATTATATATGGTTACTTAAACAGGGATTTAAAAACATCACAAATGATGCTTATTGGCTAAAAGCAATTCAAGGTTCAAATTATCAAGCCGATCAAATAAATTTGATAAATGGAGAAGTTATGATGGACCCGATTGAATTTAACGGTAGATATTCTGAATTATATATATTAGCGGTGCATTCAAGTAGATAAGAAATTTTCTAACAAGGATAAAAACGTGAAATCTCATAAAATAATATTAATAATTATAACAATTATTCTAGCTTTTTGTTTCTGTAAAAAAACAAGCAATACTAAAACAAAAACCATTAAAGCAAGTATAACGCACAACCACGTATTGATACGTTCGAGGGCTACCACTAAAGCGAGAATTTTAGGTAAAATGTATAAAGGTAATATTGTTACAATTTTAGACAGAACCAAATATAAAGTAAAAATAGGTAAATGGTACGCTTATTGGTATAAAATTAAAACGAAATATGGAAAAACAGGCTGGACTTACGGGGCATTTGTATCAATTAAAGATACGGGTTATAGCACTCAAATTAGTATAATAAATAGAAAAGCTATAGATAAACGCTTTATTGATAATGGTGACGGATCCATAACCGACACCCAAACCGGACTTAGCTGGCAATGTGTATTAGCTAAAAAAGATATGAACTGGTTTGAAGCTGATAAATATCGTAAAAATCTCAAACTCGGTGGATATAATGATTGGCGGCTTCCTATCTCGCAAGAATTCAAGTTTTTTTTATATATTCTCACTGCCCCTAAATTCAAACATATTAGAAAGAGATTTAAAAATTTAAAAAAATCTACTGTTTTTTTAACAACAGGATTTCGTACAAAAGCACTTTATTCTGTAGTCTACCCGCATGGTGATACTTATCCCTTAGAAATCTCTATTAAACAGAGATACTCCATTATTCTTGTAAGGGGAATTTCAAAAAGTAAAACCGCTATAATAACGAAAAATAAAGTCATTGTGAGACAAAAACCGCATATTCGTTCCAAAGTTGCGGAATATGTAATCACGCCTAATCCCGGAATTAGGATTAAAAATAAACTTGAACTACATAAAGATGAAATTATCTATGTTCTAAAAAAATCAGATAAAACGGCTCAAGTATCAAAATGGAATGATTACTGGTATAAAATTAAAACCATGATGGGTTATACCGGATGGGTATTCGGTGCATACTTATTAAAATCGGGTGAAAAAAGAAATGTTGACTATAATAAACGCTTTGTTAATAATGAAAACGGAACTATAACTGATAAGAGAACAAGGTTAATGTGGCAGCGAATAACGCCATACTTTAACGGTAAAAAAAATTGGCATGATGCAAAAAAGTATTGTGAAAATTTAGTGCTAGCTGATTATACTGATTGGCGATTGCCAACTATAGATGAACTTAAAAATTTAATAAGATATGGAAGTGAACCTTATAATTCATGGTTAAAGAAGCAAGGGTTTGAAAACTTGGGTTCGTATTCTTATTGGTCTTCATCTATTCCATCGGGTTGGCCCAGTAGTGCTTACCGGTTATATTTACCGCATGGCACTACAAATCATTATAGTAGTAAAACATCAAAACTGTATTATTTTGCTGTACGCCGGGCAAATAATAAAAAACGCTTTAAAAACTTCGGCAGCAATATAATCGTGGATACTAAAACCGGTCTCATGTGGCAACGCGTTATGCTCAAAGAACCTATCAACTGGGCTGACGCAAATATACATTGTAAAAAATTAAAACTCGGCGGGTATAAAGATTGGCGGCTGCCTACAAAGAAAGAACTTAAAAGTTTAGTAACAGATGTAGCATTTCCTCATAGCAAATATTTAAACGAAGAGGATTTTGTAGGTTTCAAAAAATACCAAAGCTATTGGACCTCAGTTATTGATGAACCTAATAAAAACAGAATTTGGTGTATGGAAATTAAAAACTGTGAATATTTCGTTACTCCGAAAAATAATAGAAATTACGTTATTGCAGTGCGCTCTTATAAATAATTTCGATCTTGCTTACTTACAAAACACACCAAATCATTTGTAGAAATTGTTAAAGGATGATTATAATTTATATCTTTATAACTATCGCGTTTATTAAAATAAGCTTGCAATAAAAAAATCAACGTAGTAAATTTAATTACCAAATATACTGCAAGGATTATAAATGGAAAACACCAAGTCATTAAAACTCGATGTTGAACAATGTATAGGCTGCGGAACGTGTACTGAAGTTTGTCCCTTCAATGTTTACAAAATAGTAAATGATAAAGCGAAAATTATTAACATTAACGCATGTATCGAATGCGGGGCATGTGCAGCGAGTTGCCCGGTTGACGCGATTACAGTAAAAGGAAAGAAAACGGATATTAATGACAGTGAAATACATAAACGCATGCTTGGCAGTGAATGGGAAAATTGGGACGGTAAAGCAGCTACGGTTAAACTTGATGAGCCCAAGCGCTTGTTTATCTTTTATTATTTCGTTTTTATTTTATTCAACACTGCTGCTTTATACGGAATCCTATATTTAATGAAACCGCGTTTAGATTCATGGCATAAATACGTTACTCTTGGTTTCTTCGCTGCTTTTACATTGTATCTAGCATTTCTATGGTTTTGGTTTATTATAATATTTCTAACTAGTTATACGGGTATAAAATTAAGGTTTATGCATAAAAAAGCCGGTTATCTTGTTCATAACGTAATAATGAAAATTTATAAAATATCTTCAATTTTCAGAACGGATAAAGACAAGGTCTCAAATTCATTCGTTAAAGTGGGTAACGAATTTATTAAATCAACGCATAAAAAACCAAAGCAAGAACGTTTGCTAATATTGCTCCCCCGCTGTTTAACCGGAGAAATTTTTAAAAGCGTAAAAAAAATGTGCAACGAACGGAATATTGAACTTGCAATTGTAGAAGGTGGCACACTCGCGCGCAAAAAAATAATCGAGTTTAAACCTACATCAATTATCGGGGTTGCGTGTGAACGCGATGTTGTCGAAGGGATTAAAGATGTAGCTCCAAAATTCAGCGTACTTGGTTTATGTAATGAACGCCCTCAAGGGCCTTGCAGAAATACTACTATTAATATGGATTTATTAAAGGAACATATTGATTATTTCCTCGGTGTAGATGGAAAAAGCCAAAGATAAATTCATTTTAGTATTTACGATTTTATTTTAATCTGATAAATTTAAACTCATAAAGAACTCAACTCAGGAGATATAAAATGTCTGCTAAAAACGGGAAACAATTTAACAATAAAAAACAAACAATGGTTAAGGATTCTAAATTTTACGAAAAGCTTTTAAATACTTATTTGCAGGGAAGCGTAGAAGCCGCGAAAACAGCACCCATTACAGACACAAAAATCAGCACAGCAACGAAAAAGGCTATAAAACATTTATTAAAACAGCGAAAAAAAGATACTTTCTGGGACGGTAAAATAGAAGACACTCCTGCCCTAACCGCGCAATACATTTTATATATGCATTATATGGATATGGTTGATAAAGAAAAACAAAAAAAATGTGTTAACTACTTATTAAACATTCAAAACGAAAACGGGTCATGGCGTATTTACGCGGGAGATGAGGGAGATTTATCTTACACCATACATAGTTATTTCGGGCTTAAAGTAGCCGGTGTTGACCCTAATATCCCTGCAATGAAAAAAGCAAAGGAATATATTTTAAAAAACGGTGGCGCTGAAAAAGGAAATGTTGAAACACGTTTTTTATTAGCGCTGTTTGGTAAAAGTTCGTGGAAGCGGGCTGTACCGATTCCTCTCCACATTGTAATGCTGGGAAAATGGTTCCCTTTAAGTATGTATAATATGGCATATTGGATCCGAGTTACTTTAGTATCTATGGGAATTTTATATTATTTGAAGCCAGTTAAGGATTTGGGAACGTATTGTGATATTGATGAATTATGGCTTGATTTAAAAATGAAAAAAAAATATACATGCCCGAAAAAAGTTAAACCCTTTTCTATAGGAAATTTATTTTATCAACTTTCAAAGTTTGCAAAATGGCTTGTTAAAGTGCTTCCTAAAGATAGAATGTTAAAAAAAGCTTTACGCTGGGTATTAGAACATCAGGATGAATCCGGAGACTGGGGCGGCATTTACCCCCCTATGATGTACGGCTCATTTATGTTAAAAGAAATGGGATATGATAACAACAGTGAAGTTATAGTTAAAGCTAAACAGGCAATAGAACGTTTTCATTACGTTACTGAAGATGAAATAATGCAGATGTCATGTGTTTCTCCAATATGGGATACAGCCTGGGCGATTATTGCGCTAAACCGTGCTGGAATGCCGTATGATGACAGCGTAATTCAAAAAGCAAAAGACTGGCTTTATTCAAAACAAATATGGGCGGAAGGCGACTGGAAAATTCACGCTCCGAATGCCAAACCAGGCATGTGGGCTTTTCAACATTACAACGACTATTACCCGGATACTGATGATACGGCCGTTGTTTTAATGGCTTTACAGGAATCAATAAAGGACGGCAAAGAAAGTGAAATAAAAGGGTTTAAAGCCGGATGTGACTGGCTATATAATATGCAAAACCCGGATGGCGGTTGGGCGGCTTTTGAACGTAAAATTGATAAAAAGTTTTTATTAAAAATACCTTTAAACGATTTGGATAATTATATTGACCCGTCGACACCGGAGCTTACAGGCAGGATTTTAGAACTATTCGGACGATTGGGGTTTAGTATTGATTCACCTTTTATTAAAAAAGGAATAGAATCCTTAAAAGTTCAACAGGAAGATTTCGGCAGCTGGGATGGAAAATGGGGAGTTAATTATATTTACGGAGCATTTGGGGTTTTACGCGGTCTTGGTGCTATCGGATATAACATGAAAGAACCCTGGGTACAAAAATGTGTTCACTGGTTATTCAGCATTCAAAATCAGGACGGAGGATGGGGT
>CALGPD010000120.1 GCA_937960625.1 uncultured Spirochaetia bacterium
GGTATAAATCATGCTGCACATGGCAATCCATTTCTTTCCAAAAAGGCAGATATTCTATTAGAAAACCCGTTGCATGCATCATTGAAAGGGTATAATAAAGATTACGGGGATTACTTAATATCTCCCGAAAGGTTTGGAAATATTTCTCGTTCATTCTAAAGTCTGTGTCAACGTATTTTAGGCAGCAGTTTATGCATTCCCTGATTTCATTGGAATAAGCAACGCGTTTTTTTGAAGTAATCTCGAAAATCCTGAATAACAAATCAGGGTTGTTATAATTTTTATGTTTTAAATAGAGTGTGTTATCAATAATTATAAAGTCTTTGTCAATGCTTTCAATTTTCTTCTTTTTTGGCAGTACTTTAAGGTTTTCAGCCATGCGCTTAAACTTTTCTATGCTGGAAATAACCCATAAATATATATTTTTCGAATGTTTGTAATAACTGCGCATAAAAGTTTCTACGGTTTTTCTTAGGTTCTTTTCATTGATTAAATTAAAGAAGTTCATTATCAGTTTTTCCTGATGCTCAACTTTTAATATATCCTGTTTGCGGTTGTCCAGAAAATGCAGCAGGTTACGTACATATAATAAGTAATCAAGGCTTTTTCTAATTGAAACGAATTGTTTTCTCGTTATAAATTTTTTATCAACCAATTCTTTCAACGTGGACGCGTTAATAAAAACTTTAGCAAGCCACAACACAACGTGAATACTTCTTAACCCTCCCTGAGATTCTTTCACATCCGGTTCTTTTATAAGAACACTTCTTCCAAGGTCAAATAAATTCAGGTCAGGTTCCAATGCAAGCATATAAAAAAATGAATAAATATTTTTTGCAAATATTTCAGGTATAGCTTGCGCGAACTCGTCATATAATTCAGGGTTGCCGCATAATAACCTGTGATTTGTAATTGACGTTTTAAACGTTATGTCTTCTTCCGCGGCTTTAATACAGTTTTTTACTGTCCGGCTCGACTGGCCTAAACGAAATTTCATATCCCATAAAATATAGAGTACTTTTGTGATAAACTCGGAGCTTTTCTTCTCGTATTTTTTATGCTGTAGAAATAAAATATCGATATCGGAATACGGGTTGAGTTCGCGTCTGCCGAATCCCCCCACAGCCACTAACGCCGTTGTTTTTTCATCATAGCCGTAATAATCAATAATGTCGTTGTATACTTTAATCAGAATGTTTTCAGTAAACTTTGATAAACGGTAGCAGCCTAAGATACCGCTTGCAGGAACTTTTTTTTTCTGCTGTTCAAGTCCCTGTGAATAATATTCCTTTAACTGCTTTATATATTCAAATTCCTGCTCTTTATCATATTTTATGGCGTTAAGCCTGTTCTTTACGTTTTTCATATTGCCTGCCTGTAAATAATTTAACGCCTCACCTAATCCAACATTAAACAATTTACGGGCTAAAATCAACGAATAATTTTTTAGGAATGTATTAAAAATTTAAAACAGCAACTGGCCGCCGCCTGCGAAATTAAACTTTAAATTTATACCTTTTGTTGAAGGTAAACATACGATGTGAACCATAAGCATAGGCCATTTTAGCCATTTTGTAATGTTAGTATATAAATCTGTAAGTTATAGAATTATTTATAACATTGAAAATGATAAAAATTATATTTATACTATACGAACAAGAAAGAATTTTTATGGCTGGAAAAATACCACAAATCATACAGGATGAAGCTGGAAACCCAATTTTTGCAGTTATCGATTATCAAGAATATCTGCGTA
>CALGPD010000121.1 GCA_937960625.1 uncultured Spirochaetia bacterium
TTTTTACTATCTCAAGTTTATTAGAGTAATTATTTTCAAATTCGCAGTCCATCCATCCTATAACTTTATGGCTTGCTCCCATTGTTTCAGCAGCATTGGAAAACTCTTTATTTCTTTGCTCAGGATTTCCATAAGTGCCTTTATCACCAAGGGTAAACGAAACCATTAATAAAGAATGTCCGTTATTAATAAGTTTTAAACACGTTCCTCCCATCCCGAATTCTATATCATCAGGATGAGCGCCAAAACATACTACTTTGTATTGATTGTTCATTTAACTTTGTTCCCTGATTTCTTGCAGCCGCTTTATAACTATGCTAAGTTTTGATTTTAGTTCTTTCATTAAAGTTAATTGTTCTTCAAGCCTTTCATAATCTTTTCCGGAAATCTGCTGTACTCTGCCCGCGGTATCGGAAATGAGTTTACCTAAAGATATTTTTTCTTTGTTTAATTGTTCAAAGTTTTTTTCATTAATCATTGCTTTGTAATGTTCAATATCAGAACTCACGGCCTTAACCTCCCTAAAGTTCTCGGAAAAGGTATACTTTCTCGAACGTGGTGAATGTTGCATAACCATGAAACGGTACGTTCAATTCCAAGGCCAAATCCGGAATGTTCAACACTTCCGTAACGCCGTAAATCCAAATACCATTCAAAATCCTGTTTCGGAAGATTATGTTTTTCTACTTCTTTAATAAGAACGTTGTAATCATCCTCTCTTTGTCCACCGCCAATAATTTCTCCATATCCTTCAGGTGCTATAACATCAACGCAAAGAGCTTTTGAATTGTCTTCAGGGTCTTTTTTCATATAAAATGCTTTCACTTTTGAGGGGTATCTGTGTATCATTACCGGTTTATCAAAATGATTGGAAATAATGGTTTCGTCTTCAGCTCCAAAATCATTGCCGTAGTCGAAATCATGATTATTTTCTTTAAGAATATTTACTGCCTCGTCATAGCTAATTCGCGGGAATGGTTTTTTAATTTTTTCCAACTTTAAAATATCCCTGTTTAAGGTGATTAATTCCTGCTTGCGGTTTTTGAGAACGCTGGAAACAACGAATTCAAGGAAGTCTTCTGCCAAATCCATATTGTCATCTAGATCATTAAAAGCTACTTCAGGTTCAATCATCCAGAATTCGGTTAAATGCCTTCTGGTTTTGGATTTTTCCGCTCTAAACGTGGGGCCGAAACAATATACTTTGCCGAAAGCCATGGCCCCGGCTTCCATATATAGTTGGCCTGATTGAGTTAAATACGCTTTTCCTAAATCAAAGTATTCGGTTTCAAATAATGTCGTTGTGCCTTCACAAGCATTCGGAGTAAATATTGGGGCATCAAGGCAGGTAAATCCCCTTGTATCAAAAAACTCTCTCGCGCTTTTTATTATTTCTGAGCGTATTCTTAATAC
>CALGPD010000122.1 GCA_937960625.1 uncultured Spirochaetia bacterium
ATTTTCAACTTGTCCGGTTGGTTTAATCGGTGATGATATTCACGCGATTGCTGCTGAGATGACTGAAAAGCTAGGTATCAAAATCGTTGCTTTTAGCTGCGAAGGTTATAAAGGCGTGTCTCAAAGTGCTGGCCACCATATAGCTAATAACGGCATTTTTCAGCACGTTATTGGTACAAAAGAAGTAGAAAACAATGCCAAGTTTAGAATTAATTTGCTTGGTGAATATAACATCGGTGGAGATGCTTTTGAAATCGAGAGAATTTTAGAAGAATGCGGTATTGATTTAACTGCAACATTCAGTGGTAACTCAAGCTGGGATAATTTCGTTAGGTCTCATAACGTTGATTTAAATACGGTAATGTGTCACCGTTCAATAAATTACGTTGCTGAGATGATGGAGAAAAAATACGGTATTCCATGGATAAAAGTTAATTTTATCGGTGCTAAATCTAGTACAAAATCTTTAAGAAAGATTGCAGAGTATTTTGAAGATAAAGAGCTGATTGACAAAGTTGAAGAAATCATTGCAAAAGAAATGGTTGAAGTTCAAAAAGTAATTGATGAAATCAAACCGCGGTTACAGGGTAAAAAAGCCATGTTATTTGTTGGAGGTTCACGAGCCCATCATTACCAGGATCTTTTTGCTGAAATAGGAATGGAAACCATTGCTGCGGGTTATGAGTTTGCGCATAGAGACGATTACGAAGGACGCCGCGTTCTTCCTACAATTAAAATCGATGCGGATAGCCGTAACATTGAAGAATTAAAAGTGGAAGCTGATCCTGAGAAATTTAATCCAAGAAAAAGTGAAGAAACACTTAAAAAACTTGAAGAACAAGGTGTTCCTTTTAATGAATATGTTGGCATGATGACAGATATGAAATCCAACTCATTGGTTATTGATGATATTTCGCAGTTTGAGACAGAAAAACTCATAGAAATATATAAACCTGATATTTTCTGTGCAGGCATTAAAGAGAAATATCCAATACAAAAATCAGGTATACCTTGTAAACAGTTACATAGCTATGACTACGGCGGCCCTTATGCAGGTTTTAAAGGTGCTATAAATTTCTTTAAAGAGATTGATAGAATGATAAGCTCTAAAGCATGGTCATTAATTCAAGCTCCTTGGGAAAAGAGCCCCGAGTTAACTGCGCGATATGTAACACAGTAAATCTAAGTTAAGGAGAATAAAATGTTACTTAGACATACAACTAAAGAAATAACAGAAAGAAAAGCATTATCAGTCAATCCGGCTAAAACATGTCAGCCTATCGGCGCGATGTTAGCGGCTTTGGGCTTACACAATTGTTTACCTCACAGTCACGGTTCGCAAGGCTGTTGTGCTTATCATAGAAGTACACTGTCCAGACATTACCGGGAACCGATTATGGCAGGAACAAGCTCTTTTACTGAAGGGGCAAGTGTATTCGGCGGCCAGTCTAACTTGCTGCAGGCGATAACAAACATATTTACAATATATAATCCGGATGTGATTGCAGTACATTCAACGTGTTTATCTGAAACGATCGGTGACGATTTAAACCAGATAGTAATTAAAGCACGGAAAGATAATAAAATCCCTGAAGGTAAATATATTATTTTTGCAAGTACACCGAGTTATGTAGGTTCACATGTTACCGGATTTTCAAGCATGGTTAAAGCAATGGTAAATCAAATCAGTGAAAAAACTGATAAACCTAAACAACAGATAAACATTATACCAGGATGGGTTGAGCCTTCTGATATGGCTGAATTAAAACGCATAACCAGAGAAATGGGAATACCTACTGTAATGTTTCCTGATACATCCGGAGTTTTGGATACGCCTCAAACAGGAAAATATAAAATGTTTCCTAAAGGCGGAACAACTATTGATGATTTAAAAAGTACCGGAGATAGCATTGCCACCATAGCATTAGGTAAAGTTTGCTCAGGAGATGCAGCAAAAGAACTTGATAGAAAGCATAAAGTTCCTTGCGAAATTATTGATTTACCAATCGGTGTAAAAGGAACAGACCGCTTTATTGAAGCACTTCGTTCAGCCGCAGGTGTAAGTGTGCCTGACAGCATAAACGATGAGCGTGGTAGACTTGTTGATATGATAACTGATATGCAGCAATATTTTTATCATAAAAAGTTTGCGATATTCGGTGACCCTGATCAACTCGTTGCCATGACAGAGTTTTTAACTGACCTGAATATGATACCTTCATATATTATTACCGGTACTGCGAATAGCAGAGGTAAAAAGTTTGAAGATAGAATTTATGAAATCCTTGGTGAAGACTATCCAAACACAAAAGTAATGGTAAGTGATATGTATATGTTACATCAGCTTATTAAAAACGAAAGTGTGGATTTACTAATTGGTAATACCTATGGTAAGTACATTGCTAGAGATGAAGATATTCCATTTTTAAGATTTGGGTTTCCAATCCTTGATAGAGTTGGCCATCAATATTTCCCAAGTGTGGGTTATAAAGGCGCGATGAGAATTATGGAAAGAATCCTTACTCTGCTTATGGATAGACAGGATAGAGATGCTGATGAGGAAACTTTTGAGCTTGTAATGTAAAAGCTTTTTCAGATATATATGTTTTCCGGAGTGTAAGTTAAACTTTGGAAGGAGAAATTATGAAAATATTAGAAGGACGAGAGAAACAAATATACCGACACGGTGAAGACAGCTATGATATTAGCTGTGAAAAACAAAGCTTAGCCGGCTCTGTAAGCCAAAGAGCGTGTGTTTTCTGCGGATCACGTGTAGTATTATATCCTATTGCTGATGCTGTACACCTTGTTCACGGGCCTATAGGGTGTGCGGCATATACTTGGGATATTAGAGGTGCACTCTCATCCGGGCCCGAATTACACCGCCTGAGTTTTTCAACTGACCTCCGGGAAACAGATGTTATCTATGGAGGAGAAAAGAAATTATATAATTCGCTAATCGAGCTAATTGAAAAATATGAACCTAAAGCAGCGTTTGTATATTCAACGTGTATAATCGGAGTAATCGGTGATGATGTTACTTCAGTATGTAAAAAAGTAACCAAGGAAACCGGTGTTGAAGTTATTCCGGTTCATTCCGAAGGTTTCAAAGGCACAAAGAAAGACGGATATACAGCTGCTTGTAATGCAATGTTCCGTTTAATGGGCACTGGAGATACATCAAAAATAAGTGATTATAGTATAAATATTCTCGGTGATTTTAACATCGCCGGAGAAACATGGATAATCAAAGACTACTATAAACGAATGGGGATCGAGGTCGTATCTTGCGTTACCGGAGACGGCCGTATTGATGAAATACGCAGGGCACACGGAGCTAAGCTTAATGTTGTACAATGCTCTGGTTCTGTAACAAAACTTGCTCAGATGATGGAAGAGAAATGGGGAATACCTTATATCAGGGTATCTTATTTCGGTATTGAAGATATGTCAGAAGCTTTATACGATGTCGCAAGACATTTTGAAAATGAGGAAATACTAAATAAAACGAAAGAACTTGTTTCAAGTGAAATTCAGTCAATTTATCCTCAGCTAATGGAAATGAAAGAAGATTTGCAGGGTAAAAAAGCAGCAATTTATACCGGCGGCGCTTTTAAAGCTTTCTCATTAATTAAAGCTTTGAAACATATAGGTATGAAAACTGTTATGGCCGGTTCTCAAACAGGAAATAAAGAAGATTATAAGCTTCTTAAAGAGGTTTGTGATGAAGGCACGATTATTGTTGATGATTCCAATCCAATTGAACTTGCAAGTTTTATGATTGAAAAAGACATTGACCTTTTCATTGGCGGAGTAAAAGAACGCCCTATTGCTTTCAAGCTTGGTGTTGGTTTTTGTGACCATAATCATGAAAGGAAGATAGCTCTTGCAGGTTTTATAGGCATGCTTAATTTTGCCAAAGAAGTTTATACTTCGGTTATGAGCCCTGTATGGAATTTCGTTCCCAGAAGAGAGAAACAATTAAGAGAAAGCGAGGGATTATAATATGGTTGTAAAAGACAGTAAAAAAACTGCAACTAAAAATGCCTGTAAATTATGTACTCCGTTAGGAGCGTGTATAGCTTTGAAAGGCGTAAAAAACGCAATGCCGTTATTACACGGTTCGCAGGGATGTGCGACTTATATGCGTAGATATTTGATAGGCCATTTTAAAGAACCCGTTGATATTGCTTCTTCTAATTTCACCGAGCATTCAACAATTTTCGGCGGCGGGCAAAATCTTGAAACCGGAATAAAAAACGTACTCAAAGCTTATAATCCAAAACTAATTGGAATAGCGACAACGTGTTTAACTGAAACAATAGGCGAAGACGTTAACCTTATGTTAAATAACATATTGAAATCTTCGGATTTCCAAGAATATCCTGAAATAGTAAGTGTATCAACCGCGAGTTACAGCGGAACACATATTGACGGATATTATCATGCGATAAGGGAAATAGTCAAAACCCTTGCTAAAGCTGATTTTGCGGGAGATAGGATTAATATTTTAAACGGATTATTTTCTCCTGCTGATATACGTCATATTAAAGAAATTCTAGATGATTTCGGTATAGATTATTCATTATTGCCTGATTATTCTGAAACGTTTGACGGCGCATCCTGGGAAACATATAACAAGATTCCAGAAGGCGGTACAGAATTAGGAGATATTAAATTGATGGGCGTCGCGGGTGCAAGCATTGAATTCGGCAAAACCTTTAATTATGAAAGCGCGGGCTCTTATTTAGAAGATAAAATGGGAATAAAAAATCACAGATTGCATTATCCCATTGGAATTAAGCAAACTGATGTATTTTTCAATGTTCTTGAGAAAATATCAGGTTTAAAAACTCCACAAAAATATATTAATGAGCGTGGACGGTTAGTTGATTCTTATGTTGACGGCCATAAATATGTTTTTGGAAAAAAAGCTATTGTATTTGGCGAAGAGGATTTTGTTTTAGGCCTCGTATCGTTTTTAACTGAAATTGGGATACATCCTGTACTCGTTGCTTCAGGCGGCGAATCAGGTAAACTTGAACAATACGTTGACGTTATAAAATCTAAAACCGGTTTTAATAAAGATATTTTAGTAAAACAAGGACTTGATTTTACTGAAATAGAAGAATATGCGAAAACCCTATCACCTGATTTATTAATAGGGAACAGCAAAGGGTATTCATTTGGTAAGAAGATAAAAGTTCCGTTAATCCGTGTAGGGTTTCCTATTCATGATAGGTTCGGCGGCCAGAGAATTTTACATATCGGCTACCGTGGAGCTCAAAATTTATTTGATACTATAGTAAACACAATAATTGAAGAACGTCAAAAATCATCAGATATTGGTTATAGCTATATGTAAAACTAGAAAGGAAAGGTGATAACATGAAAGACTTCAACAACCATCCATGTTTTAATGATAAAACGAGACATTTACACGCAAGAGTGCATTTACCCGTTGCGCCTAAATGTAATATTCAATGCAATTTTTGCAACAGGAAATACGATTGTGTTAACGAAAGTCGGCCAGGAGTAACGAGTAAAACATTAACTCCTTCCCAGGCTTTAGTTTACGTTGATAAATTAATTGAGAAGCATGATAATCTTAGCGTCATCGGGATAGCCGGCCCTGGAGACGCATTTGCAACTCCTAAGGAAACTTTAGAAACTTTGCGTTTAATTGATGAAAAGCATCCTGATAAACTTTTATGTCTTGCTACAAACGGCCTTGTAATCGGAGATTATATTGATGACCTTGTTGATCTGAATATAAGCCATGTTACGGTCACTATTAATGCGGTAAAACCTGAGATTGGCGCAAAAATATATTCCTGGGTACGTTATAAAAAAAGAATGTATCATGGAGAAAGCGCAGCTGAATTGTTAATTAACAACCAATTAAATGCTGTTAAAAAGCTAAAAGAAAAAGGTATTATAGTTAAAGTAAATACTATAATTATTCCAGGTGTTAACGATGAACATATAGAAGAAATCGCTGAAAAGTGCAGTGAATACTGTGTTGATATTTTCAATTGTATTCCGCTGTATCCGGTTGAAGATTCAGTGTTCGAAAACAATGAATTACCTTCTGATGAACTAATTACAAAAGTCAGATTTAAGGCGGGTAAATATGTTAAACAGATGTTTCATTGTAAACGCTGCCGCGCAGATGCCGTAGGTTTATTAGGTGAAGGAATTGGAGATGATGATATGGACTTACTTAGCGCATGTTCCGAGTTATCAACTTTATTTCCCGTTGAAAAAAGAAAATACGTTGCTGTTGCAAGTATGGAAGGTGTATTAATAAACCAGCATCTAGGTGAAGCAAGACAACTATTAATATATGAAAAATACGGTGAAGAATATAACCTAATTGAGAAACGAAATACACCACCTGTAGGTGATGGTAAACAAAGATGGGACCATCTTGCCTATTTAATAAGAGATTGTCATAGTTTATTCGTCAGCGGTATAGGGAAAAGCCCCTCCGAAGTTTTAAATCAAAGCGGGATAAAAATTTATGAAGTTGAAGGTATAATTTCAGCTTTATTAAAAATATTGGATAAAGATGGAAATTTAGATAAGTATAAAAAAGTATCAAAATGTGGTATGAGTTGTACCGGGACCGGAACCGGTTGCGGATAATATAAAGTATCAGGAGGTATTATGAAAATAGCTATAGCTAGTACAAATAACGAGAATGTAGATGAACATTTTGGGCATGCGAAAGAATTTTATATTTACAATAAAGAAGAAGGGAATGTACCTGAGTATATTGAAAAGCGAGTTACTTCTCCTTATTGCGGCCGTGCAAATTGCGGGCCTCATGAGTTTAACAAAGACAGATTTGAAGTTGTTTATGAAAATATAAAAGACTGTGAGAAAGTGTATGTTCATAAAATTGGAGATACGCCAAAAGAGAAACTCATTGCTAAAGGAATGCAGGTTGTCGAATTCTCAGGATTAATAAAAGAAATTTAATTTATATAAATGGAGTAAAATAATGGAGAAATTAAAACATCACATATTTGTTTGCGGCAGTTTCCGCGTGGGTGGGGATGCTCAGGGTTATTGCGATAAAAAAGGGTCTAACGCGCTTGTTCCGTATATTGACGGTGAACTCGTTGACAGGGGAATGAGCGATGTAATGGTTACACCTACAGCGTGTTTGAAAGTATGCGATAGAGGGCCGATTATGGTAATTTATCCCGAAGGATATTGGTACGGAGGAATTGAGACCGAAGACCAGATTGATGAAATACTCGATGCTCTTGAAGACGGTGGTGGAGCATGTGAAGAATATCTTTTAAGTTAGAGCGATAAGATGAAAATAGTTGCATGTGATTTTAATAATGAAGAACACCGTCATTGTTTCGGTATTCTCTTAAACGAATATATAATTGACGTGATGGGAGGAGGAAGGCCGTTAAATAATGATGAAATAAAAAAATGCTTTGATTTATTAAAAGCGCATGCAGATTGTTTTATTCTGTTTGCGGAGATGGATGATGATTTCGCGGGTATGATAGTGTGTTTTTTCGGTGTATCTACCTTCAGTGTTGCTAAACTAATTAATATTCACGATATAATAGTGAAAGTTGATTACCGTAAAAACGGGATTGGTACTGCGCTGCTTAATGAAGTAATAAAACGCGCGAAAGATTTGGATTGCGTCAAAGTTACACTTGAAGTGCGGCATGACAATCACGTCGCGCAATCAATGTATAAGAAACTTGGGTTTAACGCGGGAAATACTCCGATGTTATTTTGGCAAAAGTATATATTATAAGGAAGAAAAAATGAAAAAGATATTGATAATTTTATTATTTGCATTTTTAATGTATAATTGCAGCGGCACAAAGGTTTCAGAAAAGAAAGTGCGCGTTGCTGTTGCGGCTAACGCTTTTGAAGTGTTTAAACTCGTAGCAAAAGAATTTGAGAAGAAAACCGGAATTAAATGTGAGATTATTTCAGGTTCTTCGGGTAAATTAACACGTCAAATTATTAACGGCGCTCCATATCACGTTTTTCTGGCTGCGAATATGAAATACCCAAAAACGCTTTTCAAAAAAGGACTAGCAACGGCTTTACCTAAAATATACGCGAAAGGGGCTTTGGTTTTATGGAGCATGCTGCCCAGTAAACTTGAAAAAGGGTTAAAAACACTTGAAAGCCCTTCAATATCAAAATTGGCAATCGCTAATCCCGAAGTCGCTCCTTACGGCGTTGCCGCTGTACAGGCTTTTAAAGCATTAAAAGTGTATGACAATCTAAAAGAAAAGTTAGTTTATGCTCAAAACATTTCTAAAACTAATCACTATATTACTACTAAAACAGTTGATATGGGAATAACCGCAAAATCAGCAGTTATGAGTAAACGAATGAAAAATAAGGGTAAATGGATAGAAATTCCGGTGAAATATTATTCCCCTGTATTGCAGGGCATGGTTATAACAAAATACGGTGAAAAAAATCTATATGCCGAAAAATTATATAAATTTGTGCTTTCAGAAACTAGTGTAGAATTGTTTAAAAAAGCAGGATATGTTTTTGATTAATCATAAGGTGAAGAAATGAATAAATTAAAGGCAAAGATAACGGGTTTTGAATGCAGTGAAAACATCGCAATTATAAATACTGATGTTTCCGGTTCCAGCCTTTCGTCGATTGTTATAGAAAACGAAGAAACCGCTCCTTATCTAAAAATCGGAAATAGTATTGATTTGTTATTTAAGGAGACCGAAGTTTCCCTTGCTAAAGAATTATCTGGGTTTTTAAGTTTTAGAAATAGAATAAAAGTAAGGATTAAAGAAATAAATACCGGAGAAGTTTTTTCAAAAATTACTCTCGACCATCAAGGCACGGATATTGTTTCTATTTTAACCAATACTTCTTTACAATCAATGGATGTCAAACAAGGAGAAGAAATCGAGGCGATTATAAAAGCAAATGAAATAACTATAAGCCCGGAGTAATAATATGTTTTTTAAAACTTTTATCGCGGCAGGATTGAACTGGTTTCCTTTATATAATTCTATCAAACTCGCTGTAATTACAACGGTGATTTTATTTTTTATAGGTATTTTAATTGCCTATCCTCTGGCTCACAGCAGGAAAAAATTCAAAGCCGTGTTTGAGACAATGATAAACATTCCCCTTGTTATACCTCCAACTGTATTAGGGTTTTATTTTATTATGATTTTTGGAACTAATACGGGAATTGGGAAATTTTTGAAATCTTTTTTCGGCATTGAATTGGTTTTTACTTTTTCAGGAATGATTGTTATTTCCGTTTTGTTCAGCCTGCCGTTTATGGTCAATGCTTTAAAAAACGGGTTTGAGGGGCTGCCCGGTTCATTGCGTGAAGCTTCATACACTCTTGGAAAATCAAGGCTTCAAACCCTTATATACGTTTTGCTTCCCAATATGAAACCTTCAATATTAACCGGTGTAGTATTAACTTTCGCGCATACTCTGGGAGCGTTCGGTGTAATATTAATGGTTGGCGGTAATATTCCGGGTAGAACGCGCGTTGCTTCTGTTGAGATATATAATTATCTGGACACAATGAATTACTCCGCTGCGCATACCTTTGCTATTATAATGTTCGTTGTTTCTTTTACGATTTTATTATCCGTGAATATTTTTAACAAGAAAGTTTTAAACGGATAAATCATGATTAAGATTGATATAAAAAAACAACTTAATTCATCTCACGGCAAAATGCTATTAGATGTTAACTTAAATATCGAAAAGCAGTCTTTTGTCAGTATTTTCGGGCAGTCCGGAGCAGGAAAAACAACCATACTCAGAATACTCACGGGCCTTGATGAACCGGATTCAGGCAGAATAGTAGTAAACAATGAAATCTGGTATGACAGTGAAAACAAAATTAATCTCGCTGTACAAAAAAGAGGTATCGGATTTGTTTTTCAGGATTATTCGTTGTTTAATAATATGAGTGTTAAAAGAAACATCGAGTTTGCCGCGGGAAAAAATTTTGACCAGGGTTTTATAAACCGTTTGCTGGAAATCAGCGGATTAAAACAGCTTGAAAACCAGAAACCGGGTAAATTATCCGGGGGGCAGAAACAACGCCTTGCGCTTGTGCGCGCTGTCGCGAGAAAACCGGATATTTTATTGCTGGATGAGCCTTTATCCGCTCTTGATAAAAAAACGAGGTTATATTTACAGGATGAAATTTTAAAAATACACAGCGAGTTTAAAATTACTTCAATTCTCGTTAGTCATGATATAAGCGAAGTTTTTAAATTAGCCGGTACTGTTTATGTGCTTGAAAACGGCTGTATAGTTGAGCAGGGCAAACCCGGAGAAATCTGGATTGAAAATAAAATTAGCGGCAAATATAAATTTAGCGGAGAATTACTGGATAAAAGCAAAGATGACTTCATGACTATTTTAACGGTTTTAATCGGCAACAACGTTATACGCGTTGTTTCTACCGACAAGGAAGCGGAAAACTTTGAAATAGGCGATACGCTGATTGTTTCATCCAAAGCTTTTAATCCCATAATTTTTAAGAAAAATGAGTAAAATAAAGTTTTTAGACACAACGCTGCGAGACGGGGAACAAGCTCCCGGAGTTATTTTTTCGCCTGAACAGAAAATTCAAATAGCGCGTATGCTTGATGAATGCGGTGCTGATATAATAGAAGCGGGTATTCCGGCCATGGGTGATGAAGAAATTACCGCGCTTAAAAAAATTAACACTCTCAACCTTAACGCGGAATTGTTAACGTGGAACAGAATGAAAACCTGTGATATTGACGCTTCAATTAAAACGGGAATAAAAAACGCGCACATTGCCATTCCTGCTTCCGGCATCCACATTGAAAAGAAATTTAATAAAACCCCTGACTGGGTTATATCCGAAATTAAAGACGTTGCCTCTTACGCGCATAAAGCCGGGCTTTTCGTTTCCATAGGCCTTGAAGACGCGAGCCGTGCGGACATGAATTTTATTAACCGGGTAATTGCGGAGCTTAAACCCCTTGGAATAACTCGTTTTAGGTATTCTGATACTCTCGGCATAGAAACGCCGTTCAACGTGTTTGAGCGTATCTCAACAATAATTAAAAAGCACAACGTGCAGATTGATTTTCACGCTCACAATGATTTCGGCATGGCAACAGCCAACACGTTCTCGGCATACAAAGCCGGAGCTGAAATAATAAGCGTTAGCGTAAACGGGCTGGGGGAACGCGCGGGCAATACTCCTTTTGAAGAAATCGCGTTAGCTATAAAGTATTTAAACACAACGGATATAAATATAAACTTTCCCGTTCTAAAATCCCTTTCCAAAAAGGTTGAAGAATACTCGGGCATTAAAACGGGCAAATTAAAACCCGTTTTTGGAGACAACGTGTTTACCCACGAATCCGGTATACACGTTGACGGTTTAATAAAATCCCCTGACGTTTACTCGTTTTTTCCTCCTGATGAAATCGGGGCTGAGACCAAAATAACAATAGGCAAGCACACGGGAACGCGTTCCATAATTTATTTACTCTCACAACGAGGAATAACCGTAACCGAAGAACAGGCAACGAAGATAAGGTCCGCGCTGCTTTTAGAGCTAAAGACAAGCAAAGACGTCGGCATTGATAATCTGGTTGAGATTTATCATGGGCTTTGAGGTTGAGGTTTAATAATTATTTTTTATTTTCCTGATTTTTAACAAAATTCATTGCTTTATCGGATAATTCTTCAACACTCATGTGTTTAAATAAATTTTTACGCCATTTTCAATTATATTTTTTCGGGCGAGTTTTTTTCCAGCTTTTTATTGAAGATTTTATATTTTCAAATGGATTCTCGTTGTTTTCAAATTCTAATATATAAGAC
>CALGPD010000123.1 GCA_937960625.1 uncultured Spirochaetia bacterium
ATGGGATGGGAATACCCGAGGAAGAATTAGAAAAACTTTTTACCCGTTTCAAGCAACACCATACTAAAGGAACAGCAGGAGAGTCGGGGACCGGCCTTGGATTGGCAATATGCAAAAATTTGGTTAAACTACACGGAGGTAGTATATACGCTCACTCTAAAAAAAATGCCGGCAGCGATTTTTACTTTACATTACCTTTATAACGTGATAAAAAGTAAACTATAATAAATTAATAAAATAAAGTAATAATATATCCTGAGAATTATATATAACGGTTTAAGGATAACGAATATGAAATTTAAGAAAGTTTTATTATTTTTATTTATATGCTTTCAATTTTGCTCTAAAAAAAACAATACTCCACAATCTCTTCTTTTTCAATCGGTAAAAAATGGAAATCTAGCTAAAATCAACATTGCTATAGCTAAAGGCGCGGATATACAGGCAAAAGATAAAAACGGAAACTCTGTCTTAATGCTTGCATGTAAACAGGAAACACCGAGAGTGGCAAAGTTTTTAGTATACTCCACTCAAATAAATGTCAATTCGCAAAATCATAATGGAGATACCGCGTTAATAATTGCAGCGAGGAACGGTAATTCGGCAATTGTAAGGTTTTTACTTTCAAAAAAATCCCGTGCAAGAGCCAAAACCAAAAGTGAACTCGTTGATATTAACGTAAAAAATAAAGCCGGCGAAACTGCATTAACAGCAGCGAAGAAGAATGGTTTTCTTATTATAGTCAGGTTATTACGTCAGGCAGGCGCAAAACAATGAGTAGATTTCGTTAATAACCTCTGTGTCAAAATTCCTCAAACATGAATTGAAAGTGATATTTAATTTGTTTCAATGTGATACAAAATTTATAGTAATATTTTCCTAAAATAAACAGTCCAAATTTTGCCTTTGTAAGTAACAATTATTTAATAATTTATTGAAACGAATTTTTCAACAAATTGGCATAATAATTGCATCTAATATTAGTAGATTAATAATAAGGAGGTAAAATATGTTCGGTTTATCAAGAAAAACAAATGACCCGGTTAACAGTTTGTCAAAAAGGTTTGACAACTTTTTCAATGATTTCTTTAACGAGTCAACATCACTATCTAATTTTGATTTTAGCCCGAAAGTGGATATTACTGAAAATGAAAAAGGTATCTATGTGAAAGCTGATATACCCGGAATAGATCAAAAAGATATCGATGTTGAGTTGAAAGACAACGTTTTAACTATAAGCGGTGAAAAAAAAGTTGAGAATGAACAAAAGAACGAAAAAGAACACAGAATTGAGCGTTCTTTCGGAAGTTTCTCCCGGAGTTTCAGAGTGCCTGAAAATATAGACCGGGATAAAATCAAAGCAAAATACAAAAACGGTGTTTTAAACCTTGAACTGCCAAAAGTAAGAGGAAAAGAAAAACCATCCGTTAGTATAACTGTAGAATAAAGGAGGTGTGTATTATGCTTATTGATGAATTATTTAAAAATCTTTCCGCAATTAACAGAAAATATCGAGACTTTGGAATTATTGAGAGCAAGACTCCGCCATTAAATATCATGGAAAAAGACGGTGAATACGTTGTTCGAGTTTTGTTGCCGGGAATCGCAAAGGACGATATTGAAATAAATTACGCTGACTATGTTTTAACTATAGAAGGCGAGAAAAAATGCGTAAAAGTATCAGATTCTGAATTAATCCGCGGTGAAAGATTGGAAGGAAGATTTAAAAGGTCTATAAGGCTATCTAATAAAATAGACCCTTCCAGTATTAACGCGACTGTTAAGAACGGAGTATTGGAACTCAATATGAAAACTGCTCCGGAAGTTAAACCTAAAAAAATAAAAATTTCTTAATAGGAGGATTATTATGAATGAAGCTGCACTTACAAAAAAAATACAGGATGATTATATCATTCCCGCAACAGATATATATGAAAATGACAACGAGTATATTCTAACTTTGGAAATGCCGGGAATATCAAAACATGATATCGAAATTACACTAGAGAACGACTATCTCGAAATTCTAGGAAAGGCGGGTAATCCTGAACTGGAAGGCTATAGAGTAGTTGAACGGGAATTCCATTTAGGAGACTATTTTAGAAGGTTTCAGGTTTCCAATTTAATTGAAAAGGATAAAATTGACGCAAAAATTGAATATGGAGTTTTGCGCTTAACCCTTCCTAAAAGTGAGCAAGTGAAACCCCGAAAAATTGAAGTTAAATCAGAATAAATATAATATATTGTTATCCGTGCGGTAAATGAAAATCATTTACCGCTTTTTTTCTTATTTTAAAAAGAATTGTTTTTTATGAAAATTGAATTTTTTTTATATTATCCCTTGCACAGTGTGCGTATATTTGTAAATTATTAATTATAAATAAGTTAGTATTGTTTTATTAAGACAATCAATTAATCTAGAAAAATTCTAAGTCTATAGAATAATATTTGAATATTTATGAATTATTTGTATATATATTTATAATAAAAAATATTGTATAATTTTTTAAAATTTTAGTTTAGTTGAAAAGTTAATTTAAAAGGATTGATTATGACGGTTTTAGCCATAAATGGAAGTTCTAGAAAAAACGGGAACACCTTTATTTTGATTAACACGGTTTTAAAGGAATTGGAAAAACACGGTGTTGATACAGAGTGTATTCAACTGGCCGGACACAATATCCGTGGGTGTACGGGGTGCCGAAAATGCGCTGAAATACAAAACGGACTTTGTGTTTTAGATGATAATGATATAGTTAATGAATGTATTAAAAAGATAATGTTGTCGGACGGTGTAATTTTAGGTTCTCCGGTTTATTTCGCGAATGCTTCTTCTGAGTTACTGGCATTTATAAGCAGAGCCGGAGTTGTCGCCCGTTCAAATAATAACATGTTTAAAAGAAAAACCGGCGCTGCTGTAGTCGCGGTTAGGAGAGGCGGAGCAAACCACGCATTCAATTCTATTAATCATTTCTTTTTTATAAGCGAGATGATAGTACCC
>CALGPD010000124.1 GCA_937960625.1 uncultured Spirochaetia bacterium
ATCTAGTACTATCGTTAATATTAAAATAGGAACTATACGTTGCTGATAACGTATTTGTATTGCCGATATTTAAACTGCCGCCAACGGATAAATCGAATTCTTTATTCCAGATATTTTTATACAAGGATAAAAAATCACTTTTAGGATATTTATCCGTAAGAAATTTTATTAAACTAAAACCACTAGCTTCCTTACCAGCATATAATCCTTCTGATGAAAACAACAAAAAAATATAAACTAAAATTTTTATAAAATTTTCTTTTATTATATTAATCAACTGGAGTTAACCCTTATTAAACCGGTTTATTAATTTTCTAAATTGATGCAGATTAAAATCACATGAATCCTTAATTGCCTCATACAACATAATGGTCTGCCTTGCTATTCTAAGCTCATCGTGTTCTTTCTCCGTTTCACTTAAACGTGTATCAAAATTATGCATAACTTCATTTATGGTCCGTTGTATCGCAAGTGAAAGAATGTTTGACATTTTCCCGTTGCTTTGAAATGATTTATCCGTTTCATCGAGTTTCATTAATAATTCGTCTATTTTTTCATTCCTTGGTTTTTTATGTATTATATGGTCAGACAATAAGAGGTATAATTCTTCAGCATATTCACTGCCCTTGTCTATATTTTTAAGAATTTCATTTAATTCTTTCATAACATTTTCAATCTCCTGCAGCAAAGAATTACCTTTTTCAATATAATTTTGTTCCAAAGTTTCTTTTAAAACCGTTTTATTGATAGTTTCCACGCAATATTCTTTTACTGTCTGCTCAAGCGGCATTTGGATAGCATTCTTTTTATAAGCCCCGCCCTCTGTGGCATCAACAACGGGAAAATCCGCCTGCTTAAACTTGCTTTCAAACCACCAGAGAAACATTAAAAACTTACGGTCTGTTTTCAACATAACGTCCTTATCATGATATGAAGGCACATCAATTAAATCATGCTTGCGCATAAACTTTTTATAAAATGTTAACGCGGTATTGATTTTATCAGCTTCATTTAACCAGTTATCTTCAAAATAAGAACCCGGGACATGAGTTTCTCCACCCGGATATGCCAGATCCAAACCGCAAAAAACAACGGGAGAGCAGCCCATTTTTTTAGCAAGACCGTATGCGGCAGTTGATACACTTCCTCCAACGTCTATTTCACCTTTTTTACTTGAAAACTTTTCAAGCCATTTACCCATTTGAAATACACTGGAAGTGAATAAAATCGGGCCGGGATAGTTTTCTATTATTTTCTTTGAAACCGTAACCTCTGTAACAAGCAGAGTATTTGGGCTGTGTACACCCTCGAAAAATTTAGTTATCTTATCCTGCGGGTCAACTGCAACAGCAATATCGGGTATTATTCCAACAGCGACAAGCATGCGGAACGCAGAATTAACGGCAATTATTAAGCCTTTATCTTTAACTTTTCTTAACTCGTTATAATTATTTTTTAAAGAAGGCCCTGATGAAACTATAAATACAGGTACATCCTTAAATTTTCCAAAAAGTTTATTAATTCCAGCGAACTTTATAAAACTGAAAGCGTTATTTAAAATATTCTTGGTCCAGAGTTTTTGAAAGCGTGCTAGGGTAGCAATGTTTATTTCTCTTGAATTAACAAAAGAATTAACTAGTTTTTTAACATTTGAATATAATTCAGGATACATTTCGTTTGAAGGCCTATGAATTGATATTGCAATATTTCTGGTCTGTAAATCCTGTAATATTGATACAATTTCTTCACCCGTATCAGAAATAATAAACTCGATATCTTCACTGGATAAAATACCGGTTAAATCCCTAAGGGTTAGCGCGAGTTTAAAAAGCGAAATATCTTTTTCAAGAACTATTATCTTAACTCCGGGAAATTTTTTATAAGCCTGCTCAACGTAGTAGCCCAGCCCTATTCCACCAATAATTATTAATTGAGGCGTGTCTTTTATACCTTCAAAAGCCCTTAACGCCTCTTTTTCAGGGTTATATTTTGAATGAAATAATACGGTTTTTTCTTCATCGATATTTACTGAAATTGTCGCATCGCCGCTTTTGGTTTCAATTAATGAATAATTCTCAGGAAGTTCACTGTTTTCCAATTCCATTGCAAACAGTTTGTTGCGTTTTTGTAAGACTCTAATATTTTTTATAAAGTATTCCATCACCCACCGAGATAATTGAAATATAGTTCTCTAATTAAAAATGTAACCTCATTATATCTTTGTAAAAAATCATCACGGGTCATATTATTCATTCCTAAACGATGCAGTAAAAGCTTAATCTCTTTTTCGTCCTCAGGAATGAAATCATAAGAATAATTATGTACAACTCGTAAAATATTTTCAACATTTCGAAGAAACAGATAGGAATCAATTGCAATCTGCACTTGTTCATCAGATATTATACAGCATTTGTTCAGCATTTTTAATATGCTGATTGTATTGTATTTACGCCTTAATAATTTATTTTTCCGGCCATGCAAAATTTTTAAATATTCTGCAACAAATTCAATATCAAGCAGGCCTCCATACCATTTCTTAAAACTAAGATGGGTTTTACTTTTACGCTTAACTTTTACGTTTTCCGCAATCCTCTTTCTCATTGATGCGGTTTCACTTTTCAATACGTTTTCTTTTATTTTACTGTATAAAAAATCATCTACAACTTTCCTGACTTTTGCTTTAAAATCTCTCGATGATGCCGCAATATGCGCTTTAGTTAGATACAATCGTTCCCAAACCTCACCTTTCTTGGAATAATGTTTCTGCATACCTGCCAGACTAATACAAATAGGAGACTGATTGCCGCCGGGCCGTAAACGGAAATCTACATCGTATAAATTGCCCATAGGCGTTACTTTTTCAAGAAACCTTATAACTTTATTAATAATACTTGCATAAAACTGGTTTGCAAAATACCCCTCATGGATTTCTACGTTGTCCTCATAAACAAAAAACGAATCAATATCACCACCAAAACCAAGCTCTCGGCCGCCCATTTTACCCAGGAAAAGAAACGCCCATTCTGATTCACATTTTCCATGTTTAGCTTCCTGCGCGTTTTTAAAATACTCAAAAGTAGACATTATAATTACATTGGCTAGATTTGTTAACTCAAAATTTGTAGTTCTTATATCACAAATACCGGCTATATTCCTTAAACCAATCCTGAAGTTTTCCATATTCCGCAGGTTGTGGACGGCTTCTTCAAACGGAATATCAAACGAAATCATATTTTCAAGTACGGTTTTTATTTCAAGACGTGTTTTAGCATCACGGAAAACTCCGGGTTCGGTAAATAAATCAAGAATACCCGGATTTCTTATTACTATATCAGTTAAAAACTGGCTATAAGCACAAAGCTTAACAAATAGTTCAAGAGCTTGTTTATTTTTCGCAAATATCTCAAACAAAGTATTATAAGCTTTATAAGATTCAATAATCTTAACGAAATTGATTAAACCCGTATCAGGGTCGGGGGTTTTTGACAACTCCTGCATTAAATCTGATAGAAAACCGGAAAAAAACGTATTTATCTTAGAAGCCCCAAGGGTAAACTTATTAAGCATTTTATAAACTTTTAAAGGGTTTGAAAAACCCATTTCCGAAAAAACGTTATTTATTTCTTCTTCGTTATAATTATCATTTAAAATTATACTGTATAAATCCGTTTTAGGATCAGTAGTAAATAAGTCATGAAAATTTGTATTGAATATTTCCCTTACCCTGTTTGTAGTCGTCCTGTATTCTTTTGCGAAAATATCCCCTGAACTTTGCCATTTTTGATTAACATATCCCATACGGATAGCAATTTTTTCAAGTTCAGCAGGTTCGGTTGGCAAATTATGCACCTGCTGATAATTCCATATTTGCAGCTTATGTTCAATATTTCTAAGAAAAACATACGCTTGTTCAAGAAAATTCATCTCCTCAAAACTTAGAGCACCGGCATCGTAAAGCCTGGTTAAAGCTATCAATGTATTTTGCGTTCTTAATACCGGAAAATTGCCCCCGTTCAATAATTGCAGGAATTGAACCATAAACTCAATATCACGGATACCTCCCTCTCCAAGTTTTACTTCTGTTTTCCATTTTCCGTCCTGTGTAACGCGTTTTTCAATAATACTCTTTAAATGCTTGATTGCTTGAATATCCTGTAGTGATAAATACTTTCTATACACAAACGGAGTTATTAATTTAATAAATTTCTTTCCCAGGCTTTCATCCCCTGCGCTTAAACGCGCTTTAATTAAAGCCTGCCTTTCCCATGTTTTACCCCGGGTTTCATAATACGCGCGGTATGAATCTAATGAAATCACAAGCCTGCCCTTCGACCCTTCCGGCCGCAACCTTGTATCTACACGGAAACAATATCCATAAGCGCTGTTTTCATTAACTGCAGTTGAAACCTTTTTAGCAAGCAAAGTGTAGTATTCAAGATATGTAATTCCAGTTTTATCCGTTGTGCCGCTTCCCTCACATACAAAAATAATATCAATATCAGATGAATAATTAAGTTCAAATCCACCGAGTTTGCCCATTGAGATAACTGCGAACTTACAATCCGTACAAGGTTGGCCATGAGTATTATTTAATGCTTTCTTATAGTGTAGTAAGGAAAACTCGATGCATACATCAGCAAGATTGGATATCTCGCCCGTAGTTGTCTGAAGGTTTGATATGCCCATCAAATCATTTGCGCCAATTCTGACCACAGCCTTGTTTTTATATTTCCGCATTATATTTATACGTTCATCATCAAACTCATCCAGTTTTGATGCTTCACTTAACATTTCATAAAGCATTTCTTCCCGGGTTTTAACTCTACCAATATCACCTCTTATTAGTTCAAAAAAATATTCCGGGTTATTTATGATAATATTGCTGAAGTAAATACTTTCTGAAAATATTTTTGAAAGAAGTTTTATATTCCGTTTTTCTTTAAAAATTTCAAATAATGCAGTTGAAGGGTTATCCAATGCTTCGAGAAACCTGATAACGTGTATCAAAGCTAAATCCGGGTCTCCGGATAACGCAAAAAAAGAAAGTATTGTTTCAATTATTTTTAGATGCCCTTTTTCACTGCCTAATAATTCAAATATACGGGCAACGTGTTTAATTGCAGTATCAGTATTATTTATAGCGTATTCTTTAAGAAAATCATGTACCTCAATACTGCATTTTCCGTCTTTGCACACAATATGGTTTAGATAATCAATTGCTTTATTCATATTTAATCAATTTTATGTTAGTTATTTAGTAAAATATAATCAACCATTCA
>CALGPD010000125.1 GCA_937960625.1 uncultured Spirochaetia bacterium
GGATCATATCATCATAGCTTAATAACGCGTTTTGCGTTTTGTAGTCTGTAAATTTTTTTATTATTTCATTTTTGTTTTGGAAGATTTTTAATATAAGCAAATCTTTAAATTTTATTTTAGATTTGTCAATAAAATATTCATAGAAAGTATAAACATTATCAAAAAGCATTAAAGTTTGTTTCGCTTTATGCCTTATTATAACCTGACTATCTTCATTGTTAAAATCAAAATATTCAAAGATTGAATGATTAATACGGTTTTCAATAGTATTCCAGAAATAAAAAAAATCTAAACTTTCCGGGAAATTATTTCCGCTAAATTGCTGAATAAAATTATCAATTACCTCGAATGTATTAATAAACTTCATTTTCATTTTATTGATATCTTTAATTTTATATTTTTCATTAAACATATCAAGGTTTTGTTCAAAAATTGATTTCAAACTAAGATTTTGTTTTTTTAAAAATTCAAATAGTTCTTTATGAGGTTGAGTAAAATCTCCATCCATTTTTAAAAATTTATAAACATAATTTGCGAGTTCGCTAATTGTATCTTGCGACGAGCCGTTTTCTATAAAATCATTTATTAACTGCTTTATTGTCTCATCTTTAAATAGGTCTTTTCTTAAATAATCTAAGAAAACTTTTTTAAAAACAACCTTATCATCAACCAACGTATTATTAAAATAAGAGTTGGCAAATAACGCGTTATCCTTTATTACTTTATTACAAAATCCGTGAATTGTAAAAATTGATGCTTTATCAAAATTATTCAAAGTTTCAGATATTTTTTCAAGTCTTTCATGATTGATTTCAATGCTATTTTTTTCGTTTTCATCACAGCAATATTTTTCGTCTTTGTTTTTAATCCCCTCTAATATTTTGCGGATACGGTCAACGAGTTCTCCGGTTGCTTTTTCCGTGAAAGTCACTAATAGTATTTCATCTAAGTTTATTTCGTTTTCTAAAAGCAGCTGTATAACTAATCGCTCTATTGTGTAAGTTTTTCCCGTTCCTGCTGACGCTTCTATAATACAGTGTTTATTTGTATCAATATTTAAATTGGGTTTTTTGAAATATGTCATTTATTTTCCTTATTGTTGCATTTAGAATTTTCATATATTGCAAGGTATTTATAAAACAAAGCATATCTATGAGCAAAGATTTTTTTTAGGTCTGCTTTCTCTGGGACTTTGTATTTTTCTATATCTTTAATTGGCCCGTATATTTCATCCGGATTATTTATTTTATTATCCTTGTCTGATAATAATTTTTTATGAAGAATATCTATAAGTTTATTGTAAGTATTATTATCTTCGCATTGTTCAAGTATTTCCAGAAATCTATCCTGATCTATATTTTCTAAAAATTTGGATAACGTTGTAAAATCTGTTTGTTTTGGTCTCCTGCCAATTTGTGTATTGCCGATTGAATCAGACGATAGAAAATAATCATGAGTTTTAGTATTAATAATGAATTCTTTAATTAAGTTTTCAAGATAAAATTGTATTTGATTTTCAATTTTATTAATATCACCTTTTATACACATTTCAAATTTTTCCCCTTCACCGTTAATTACAATGCAGTTAATTTCATATTCGTTCTGAGTATTAATAAGGATATCTTTAAGCTCTTGGATATTGCGTTTTGAGTAGTAGTAGATCAATATAGCTGTGTTTAGAAAAACCCTGAGTTTATGACTTAATTTTAAAGAACTTGATGTGCTTAAATAAACTATACTGTTACCTATAATGGGTTCAGTCTTGCCGGAAATCTTAAATTTCTGATTATTAAGTTTCATTTCTAGTTCAGGTAAAGTGATTGCGTCCGGTTTTTGCCGTCCTTCCCGCATGCCGCCTAAATAAACAGCAGAGCAAACTTTACTACAATTCATGTGCATTGGTGCAAGTTGTTCTGCCCATAATTTAATATACTTTGAATATTTATTTTTATACGCGTTGCTTAGATTACCGGCAGGGAGTTCGTTTTTATGTAATCTGCTGTTATATACTTCGTTAATGCTGTTTGTAAGTGTTATATCATCAATGTTATTAGACTTTTTTAAACAGTTAATAAAACTTTCTCTCGTTACAATGCTATTGATTAAATTATCATCTTCAAGCGGTTCGACAGAGATTTTTTCTCTCTCTTCCTCCTCGTCATTTATGCTAAGAGAATACCTGGCCGAAGCTTGTAACGGGTTATCTAAAAATTCCCGTAATAAATTCGTGTTTAGTTTAATAACCTGATCATTTTCCGGTTCCTCCGTTTGCCGGATAAGTTTAACTTTTGAACCGAGGTTTAGAAGTTCCTGAATTAATTCAGTGCCGGCGTTTTTATCCTCACTGATTTTTTTAGTTAAATTGTTTTCCAATTTATTGTAATCCTGTAAATATAAATCATAAGATTGATTTATTGTAAAGAACACAGAGTTAAGATATTCTTTTACGTTGTAACCTTTATAACCGGTTCCGTTGTTCAGTTTAACATAAGGGTTTAATGGGATTTTTATCTGGTTATCGAGTAAATTAAAAAATTTATCCATATCCGTTAAAATCGAAGCAGGGAAAATATCCTTATCCTTCTCGATATCTTTACTTATAAAACCGGTGTAAATTTTATCCGATGTGCACATAATGCGTTCAAAAAACAAATAATAATCACGCTCTCCTACTGAAAGATCACCGGGTTTTATTCGTTCTTGTATGTTTATTAGATTAATATCCGTAGTATCATCATCAGAGGGGAAATTTTCCTGCTCCATACCTAAAACAAAAGAGTATTTAAACGGAACGGATTTTGAAGACAACAAGTTTGATAATACAACGCCTCCGTCCGGGAAATTATGGATACCGGTTTTAATTCCGGAAAAAGACGTGTTTAAAAACTCTCTCATTAAATAAAAATTAACTTTTTCGTCACCTAATCCAATGTCTTTTAAAGCGTTGACATTAGTTAATACTTTTAAATATTCCTTTTGTTCGTCTTCGTTATATTGAAAATAGGTTTCCGCAATGCTTAATAAAAAACCAGCCCATTCTTCCCATGTATATTCTTTGTTTTTTATATCTTTTGTGTCATTTATTAGAGAACGTAAAATGTTTATATAACGCGATGTTTCTTCAAATGGAATGAAATATTCAGTGTACGGATGTTCATTGTTTACTTTGCGTTCAGGGGAAGTTTGTACATAAGTTCCGAGTAAAAGCCGTTTGAAACATTGCTCCCAGTTAAATAAATTGCCGTCTATATAATCAAGGCCGTTATTTATTAAATGCTCTTTATTAATTCCAATAAAAGCACCGAGTTTTTCAGTTAGCTCAATCATTCGTTCTTCATCAATGCTGTCTTTAAACCGTTCTATAAAATTGGGGTGGGTTATTATTCTGAATATATCTTCTCTGGTATACTCAGATTCAGCTAAATCAAGAAATGCGTTTATACCCGTTGTAATACGCGTTTTCTGTGTTATACTTAAATCAAGGCAATTGAAAGGTATTTTAT
>CALGPD010000126.1 GCA_937960625.1 uncultured Spirochaetia bacterium
TAAAAATTAAGTGATCCGCTTTTTCTAAAACCCAAAACTTGCAGACAATTCCTCAACAGCTTCAAAACAAATACACGGTTTACTTAAAAACATTATTTTAAAAGTTAAAAATACTGTTGAAATCGGTGAAGAAGCAAATGAAGGTATTAAGAATATACTAAATAATATAAATCATAACGTAACGGTAAGCGCTGAAATATATTCCTCATCTCAGGAACAAAAAAAAGGTGCAGATGAAATATTGCTTACAATTAATTCTCTAATTGAAAGAACTCACATTATTCAAAGTTCAATTAATGAAGTCAGCAGAGACAGCGAAGAAATAATAAATTCAATGGATGAGTTAAAAAACATTTCTCATGATTTTACCGAACAAACTGAAATCCATTATAGGGGCAGTAAGGAAATCCTTAATTACCTTGAAAGCGAAAAACATTCCATAATGTTAATTGAAAACATTATGGAAAATTTTTCAAAATTAATTACTAAGTTTAAGATACAAAAAAGCGAGGACATTTATTCTGAAGATGATACGATTGAGGTTGAAGTACAAGAGTATGAAGAAGAGGAAGAATCCATAGATGAAATTATTCATGAAACAGAAGACGATGAAGAAGAATCCCCGGATGAAATTATTCATGATGCTGAAGATGAAGAAGAATCTATTGATGAAATAATTCATGATATTGAAGACCAAGATGATGAGACAGACAATAATCAAGAACACATTGAAAATAACAACGAAATTGATAACTTTCCCGGCGATTCTATTCCTGAATAAAAAAACGAAAGATTTTTTATATTTTAGTATTACAAATGCTTATTAGTTTACTAAATTTAATCGGTGTTTTTAAAACATTAAGGAGATGAAAATGTCTAAAATTTCTAAACATTCTATTTTTATATTTATTATAATTATTTCATGTTATTCATTATCACAATGCGTAAATTACGGAATAAAAAATTGCCTGCAATCATGCAGAAACTCTTATGAATACTGTAAGAAAAAAAATAGATCATCTATTGTTAAACTTCAGGAATGCGAAACGGAATATGCAAGGTGTAAGGATGCCTGCATGACATCGAAAAATCAAAAAAAATTAACAGATGATTACCGTAGAAGACATATGGATATAAAAAGACGAAAACGCTAATTTTTACTGTTTTTTACTGCTGAAATAATATCATCCCCGCTGGGGTTTTGGTATATTTTCAAATCAAACTCAGGAACAATTGATATTAAATGAGAAAAAATATCACTTTGGATATCTTCATAGTCTTTCCAAACACTTGTATTAGCAAAAACGTATAATTCTATTGGAAGGCCATTTTCAGTTGGCTGCAGCTGCCGTACTAAAAAATCATCTTTTTGACTAATTCCGGAATGATTTTTTAAATAACCTTTAATATAGACAATAAAAGCTCCTACATTCGTTGGTTTATTTTCATCACTACTATTCTCACTTTCAGAAAAGTAGTTTTCCTGATAAGGTAACTTTCTAAATTTTTCTATAAGTTCCGGTGTACAAAACTTAACCGTATTTATATCAATGTTTATTGACCTTTTTATTCTCCTAATATTCAATTGACTCATTCCTTTCCAATTTTTAAAAGCTCCGTTAAGCAATGTATAAGTTGGAATAGTGACTATAGTTTTATCGAAATTCTGTACAGTAATATAATGTAGCGAAATATCAATTACCGTACCGTCAATATCAGAACCGGAAACCGTTATCCAGTCACCGAGCCTAACCATTTCACTTGAACTGAGTTTAATACTGGCAACGAGGCCCATAATAGAATCTTTAAAAATTAATAATAAAATCGCGGTAATACCCCCGATACCGCCAATTATACCCCACGGGTCTTTATTTAAAAGCTTGGTTATTACAAAAATACCGGCAACTATATATAAAAAGATTTTAACCAGTTGCAAGTATCCTTTAATAGGCCTTTTTTGGGAAACTTCATAAGTATTATAAATAAAATGCCCGGCATCAAGAAGAGAAATAATTATTAAAAAACTCATCCAAATCATATAAGCGGTTGAACATCTTCTTATAAAAAAACCGAATTTTGAAGAGGCCTGAAATAAGAAAGGAATTGAGATATAGATTGTTAAAGCAGGTAATATTTTTGCAAAACGCTTAATAACCCCTTTTTCATATATAACATCATCCCATTGTGTTTGCGTTTTCGTAATAATTTTTTTTGCTATTCTTAAAAAAATCAGTTTAGAAATTAAATTGACAAGAAAACCCAATACCAACAAACCAATCATTATAGCGGCATTGGCAATGTAAAATGAAAATCTCTCAGATATTCCGAATGTTGTTATCCATTTTATAACTGTTGTTTCCATAATAGCCCTCGATTCATTATTTAATCATATAAAATTTTCAATTTGAGTCAAGCCATACACTGTTAATAGTAAAATTTTAGAAGAATAAAGATTTTTAATTTATTTTATCTTATTCATTTTAAGAACTTGACATAACGTGTTTCATCATCATATAATTTTAAAAAATACAGAAAAAAAATAGATTTTTAAATTTTAAATTTAAGATTATATACTATAAAGAAAGATAATTATAAAGTAGATAAAAAATAGGATATATTAATGATAATTGCCGCATCTTTTATTAAATCAAATTTAATTGACCTGATCATTCTTGGGCTGTTTATATTGACATTTATTATTTTACTTGTAAAACAATTTATTTCTAAAAATAAAGTAGAATGTAATTATTCAGATAAATATAT